>JBIIJF010000040.1:0-7425 GCA_044234015.1 Candidatus Babeliales bacterium | reverse complement strand
CGCACTGGACGTTGGATTTGCATTCTTCAGCGCCAGCAAGAACTTTGACTACGCCACGGTAGCTGCCACGGCCACTGTTGCCGCTGATTGATTTTGCAATAATGCGTGATGAGGTGCGTGGGGCTTCGTGAATAGCCTTGCCACCAGAGTCTTGTATTTGTCCAGGGGTGCTTGCCATGGCGATAGAAAGAATTTCTGCGCGAGCGCCTTCTTCTTTAAGTACAACTGCAGGGTATTTCATGGTAACGCCAGAACCAAGATTAGCATCAATCCATTCGACAGTTGCATCTTTGTAGGCGAATGCCCGTTTGGTTACGAGGTTGAATACGTTGCGTGACCAGTTTTGAATGGTGTAGTAACGCACACGAGAGCCAGGCAGAGCGACAATTTCGACCACGGCACTGTGCAACGAGCTCGCTTTATAACTTGGCGCGGTACAACCCTCGATGTAGGTGACGGTTGAGCCTTCATCAGCGATGATAAGAGTCCGCTCGAACTGACCCATTTTTTCAGCGTTGATACGAAAATAGGTTTGCAGGGGGGCAGTGACGTGGACGCCCTTGGGAATGTAAATAAAGCTGCCACCACTCCATACAGCGGTGTTGAGTGCCGCAAATTTGTTGTCGTTGAAAGGAATAATCGTATTGAAGTACTTCTGGAATAATTCTGGGTATTCTCTCAGGCCAGTATCGGTATCCAGGAAAATAACGCCTTGAGAAACCCATTCTTGTTTCAGGTTGTGGTAGACGACTTCTGATTCGTACTGTGCTCCAAGGCCAGCCAAATGCTTCTTTTCAGATTCGGGAACGCCGAGGCGGTCGAACGTATTTTTGATGTCAGAAGGGACTTCGTCCCAGTTCTCAAACTGCTGTTTTGCTGGTTTGACGTAGTAGTGAATGTCGTTATGATCGAGCGCGGCAAGGTCAGGGCCCCATTTTTGCATAGGGCGTTCAGTGAAGTTTTTTAGCCCCTTGAGACGCAATTCTAGCATCCAAAGGGGTTCATTTTTGCGTGCAGAAATATCGCAGACAATCTCTTCGTTTAGTCCTAATTCAGACTTAAACTCATAGTTCTCTGGAATAGAAAAACCTTCGGGGTAGGCGGCGCTTGCAGCCTGTGTGTTCAGGAATGGATCAGACATCAGTACCAATCATCGAAAACGGAGCTAAACTTCTTTAAGCTACTATTCTACCGCAAATGAGATTTTTTAAAAGCGACTACCCTGGTTCGTTCTTAAAAACGCAACAATGTTTCAAATAGACATGTTTGATGGTCTATAACTCGCACCCGTTAATCTCTTTGCGAACATGGAAAATCAAAATCGATATTGCCGCAGGGGTCATTCCCTGGATCAGCTGGGCCTGGGCAATTGTTGGCGGCTGGAACTGAATCAATTTTTGTTGCAGCTCTTTGCTGAGGCCTGGGGTTACCGTGTAGTCAAAACTTGCAGGGATAGGCAATTGCTGGTATCTGACCGTTTTTTCAACCTCTTGGAGCTCTTTGTGAAGGTAGCCGGCGTATTTGATCTCGGCATGAACATTGAGTAGTGCCCGTGGCGATAGAGTTGCCAGGGGTAGGCCTAGTGCCGCGACAATTGGGTCGAGAATGAGCCGAGATTCTTGTTGCACACCATCAGTAAATTCAATGGAATGCATGAGTTTAAAAATGGCACTTTGCGGACTTGAGCGCTTAACGAAGGCAATACAAGCATCAATAGCTGTCTTCTCATCTAAAAACTCCTGCCATAGAGCGTCATCGATTAGGCCAAGCTCTCTGCCGTAAGGCATGAGGCGCAAAAATACATTGTCTTGACGCAGAAGGAGGCGCCGTTCAGCACGGGAGGTGAACATACGATAGGGCTCATCAGCCCCGAGTGTGACTAGGTCGTCGATCATGACGCCAATGTAGCTCTCGTTACGGTTTGGGACGAATGGTGGTTTGCCAGCTTGGCGCAAATGAGCATTGATCCCTGCGATAATGCCTTGGCCAGCAGCTTCTTCATAACCAGTGGTACCATTAATCTGGCCGGCAAGGAACAGTCCCGTAACCATTTTTGCCTCTAAGGTGTTTGTCAGATTTGTTGGCTGAATAAAATCGTATTCAATAGCGTAACCGCACTTGGCAATAACAGCATTTTCCATGCCAGCAATGGACTGGATATATGCCAACTGTACGTCTAGTGGTAGAGAAGTAGAGAGGCCAGCGGGGTAAATTTCATTGGTGTCTGCGCCTTCTGGCTCAATAAAAATATGGTGCGATGGGCGCTCAGGGTACCTGCCAACCTTGTCTTCGATGGATGGGCAATAACGAGGGCCGGTGCCTTTAATGTTGCCGCTGTAGAGGGCAGAGAGGTGCAAGTTGTCGCTGATAATTTTGCAGGTTTTTTCATTCGTGTAAGCGATGTAGCAAGGAATTTTTTCTTCTGTTTGCTGTGCCCCAAATTCGTACAAGTAGGACAAAGGCTGGCACTCTTGTTTGTCGAATTTACTGTAGTCCAGACTTTCACGGACGAGGCGTGGTGGAGTACCGGTTTTCAGGCGACCAAGAGGAACATTCATGGCGGCAGCAATGCTGTCAGAAAGACCGTAGGATGCGGCTTCGCCTCTGCGGCCAGCTTTGTATCGGGTGCGGCCAACATGGACCAGGCCACGCATAAACGTGCCTGTTGTCACAACGACAGCAGGAGCAGTGTACACCGTTCCATCAGCAGTGGTAACGCCAGAGATCCTGCGCTTGCCATCTTCTTCTGTCCACTGAATAGCATTGGTCATAGCGGAAATAATGGTCAAATTGGGTGTTTGCTGGAGACGCTTTACGGCAAGTTTATTGTAGGCGTATTTATCAATTTGTAGGCGCAATCCTTGTACGGCAGGGCCTTTACTCGTATTGAGCATACGTGCCTGTAAATATGTTTTTGAACAGAGCTGAGGCATAAGGCCACCTAGAGCGCTTACTTCGAATACAATATGTCCTTTGCCAAGCCCCCCAATGGATGGATTACATGGCATGGAGGCTATTTTATCGCTATCAAGCGTAAGCAGCAGGGTCTTTGAGCCCATGCGTGCGGCTGCGTAAGCAGCTTCTATTCCGGCGTGTCCACCGCCGACAACGATAACATCAAATGTAGTGTTCATACAGTAACGGTAATTGCTATGAAGTTAATGAATTTAAAACGCCCCACAGCAACTATAACGTATTTTTAGGCTTTGAGAAACAGGGGTTGTTTAAAAGCGTTGTATTCTACATTAAGAATTATCTATTTCCCCATGTTTTTTGTATTTCAATGTTGAATGTGCGAAAATTAATCACCAAAAGCATCTTTCTGTACAGAGCTAAGGGGTTTGGTTGTGATATAGCGGCCATCTAGGAAGTACTCTATGCGGCCATCTGGCAGGCAATTTATGGTGATAATTTCTTTACATAGTGATTTAGGGATAGTAAATGTTTCCCCTACAAGAGAAATTGTATCTTTCTTTTTTGAATTTACTATTCGCAAAATAGTAAATTCAAACCCTCTGTTTGAGGGCACCCAAAATATTCCGCTAAAAGAGCAATTCTTTTTTAGCTCTCCTAATTCGTCTTCATTTGTATTCGCCCAGAAAGCAGGAGGGAGAAAGATGGATGTATAGCTCTTATTAGCAATATTGATCATAACTGGTCGTCTGTCCATAAGGGGAAGCAGCGGCGAGGCTGAAAAGATTTTGGTGAAGGCTAAAAACCAACATACTAAAAAAACAGTGTGTGTCGACAGCACGGTAATTCCTTAGGTTTTAAATAGGTTTATGGCTATTTTGCTGACCTCTTTATGGGCTACGATTGGTTTTGGATAATCTACGGCGAGTCTTTTTTTTGATACCGCCCATGTGTGAATTTCTTTTGGGGTTAGGCTTGCCAGTTCAGGCACCCATTTTTTAATGTAAGTGCAGACTGGATCATAGTTTTTTTGCTGAAGCCAGGGATTGAAAATTCTAAAATAAGGCTGTGCATCACAGCCTGTTGAGGCCGCCCATTGCCAGTTCCCATTATTTACCGCAGGGTCATAGTCAACGAGTTTGGTGGCAAAGTACTGCTCACCAAGGCGCCAATCAATATGCAAATCTTTAACTAAAAATGATGCCACAATCATTCTTACGCGATTGTGCATCCAGCCGGTTTCATTGAGTTGTCGCATGCCAGCATCAATAATGGGAAAGCCTGTTTGCCCAGTGCACCAAGCGTTAAATTTTTGATGATTATTGGACCATGCAATGTATTCATATTTTTTATTAAACGCATGGCCAAAAACATGGGGGAAAAAGTAGGCAATATGGGTAAAAAAATCACGCCAGTAGAGCTGCCTGATGAGTGGGTGCTTTGCCCCAAGGTGCTGCGTCAGGGCCTGGTGTATTTCTCTTACCGAGCAGGTGCCGAATTTTAGATGGGCAGAGAGCCCGGTTGTTCCATCGATGGCGGGCAGATTGCGGTCAGTTTCATAATTTTTGTAATGAGCCAGTGAGTTGAGAATGCTCTTGCATGCCTGTCGGCCGCCGGTAGCAAAAAGTTGGGGGTTAGCTGTTGCAAGAATACCCTGCTCGTGTTGGTTGGCAATTGGCTTAGTGTAGTAATTGGTATGTTTGTTGCTCATTGGCTTTGCGACAGGAATCGTTTGAGCGTTTTTGTGGTATGGCGTGAAGATCGTGTAAGGCTTGCCATCTTTTTTTACTGTTGCTTCTGGTGGATTGAGCAGTGCGTCGTGGTGGCTAACAAAATCAATCCCATTTTTTTTGCAGATTGCAGCAATCGTAGCGTCTCTGGCCTGGCTGAAGGGGGTATAGTCTTTGTTTACAAAAACCGCCTGCACGTCAATCTCTTTGTGTACCGTGTTGATGACATCGGTCGGCTTGCCGTAAAAAAGGTACAGATTGCCGCCTGTTTGCTTAAGTTGCTGGCTTAAATCAGTCAGTGAATCAACCATAAACTGGATTGCATGGTTGCTTTTGTATTTGTTGGCGGTGGTTATTTGTGCGGGGTCGAAAATGAAACAGGCTATCACCTGTTTTGAGTTGGCTAATGCAGCCAAGAGGCCTCTATTGTCTGAAAGACGCAAGTCACGGCGAAAAATAAACATACTTTTTGAATACATCATCACAGTCTCGTTTTTAGAGTAGTACTGAGTTTGATTGCTTCTTGACCAGCAGTATTTTGCAGTGTTATAACACGAGTGTATTTTTATTGCACGATTTTAAGGAGAATAGTTTATGAATCTGTTGAAAAAGCTTGCTCTGGCGCTCTTATTAACAACTGGTTTGTTTGTGCGAGAGCTAGCGGCGATCCCTCTTAACAACGTTTACGATACACAACCCCTCTATTCCTATTTGTTATCTGATAAATTTTATAAAAAACGTGACTCGCAAGAGCTTAGCATACAGCTAACGCCATTCTACCAGCATGCAAATACAGCCAGGGACGCAGCGGGCAAAAAAGTGCCTGGTGGCGATCGGCTTGGCAGCATGAACATGTTTGGGGTGTTTTTTGATTCAGAGTTAGCGTCCAGGCAGTTTGACGCGTTCAATTATTCCGTTGCTCAACCAGCACAGGGGATTGTTCGGAGTGTAACTACTAATCCGGCAGATGGCACTAATCCCTATTACCTTGGTGCTGATTCAACAGTGAAAGCTGATTTCAAGCCTCAAGACAATCCGTTTGCGTACCTCTCGGTGCCTATCAACTACGAAAAAATTGGGGTGCGTGGCCAGATGAATTATGACCTTAGCTTTGGTGTAGGGCTTTCGGTTCGTTTTGGTGTAGCAGATATCAAATGTAAGCCACGACAGTTTGTTTTGGAAGGGGCCTTGGCCGAAGACAGCAATGTGCTGCTAGGAGAGACAGACCCAAGAAAACTTGCAGCCAAAAAAATAACTGACGCGTTGTTTGCCCCTGATCAGCGTGATGCTGTCGCCAAAGATTTTGATATCAACCTGAAAACCTACCACCGCTCGTCGGTTGAAGATGTCCACGTGCAAGCATATTGGCATTATCCTATCGAGTGCAAAGATGGCTCTGGGGCTATTGGGGTTGTAGTGATTCCATATCTTGCCGTTGGTACGTGGTTGCCAATTGCAAAAAAACCAACCCAAGATGACTATTTTGGGGTGCCTTTTGGAAACCAAGGTGGGGACTATGGATTGACGCTTGAGGGGTCAATTGGCCTTGATTTTCCAGTGGTGCCACAAGAGGGTAGGCAAAGCATGGGCTTTACCCTTGGCGGCGGGGCGCTCTTGTTTGGCTCTGAAGAGATGGCTAATCAGCGCTTTCCATCGACTGACAAGCAAGTAGCCATTTTTCCATGGAAGGTTGCGCGGCTGAACAAGCGGACTGGTGAGACGTGGTATGTGAATATTGGCTTCAAGGCAGAAGAATTTTTGGAGGGTTTTTCCTTCTATGCGGATTATTCATACATCAATCACAGCAAAGACCGCATCGCGATTAAGGAATCCACTGCACTTTCTTTAGCTGGGGGAACAAGCCGCCAGGCTCTGTTTGATGCCGGCGTAGCCAGTTATGAAAATAATTCAGCGTGGAAAAATCAGCAGATTGCTTCCGGTATGAGCTTTAAAATGAGTCCATCAATTATGCTAAGCGGTGCTGTGCAAGCGCATATCAGTGGGGTGCGGGTGCTCCGAGCAGTAACTGTTTTGGGGGGGCTCACCGTTACATTTTGACAATTGTGGCAAAGTGCTTTAAAATGGGCTTCTAGTTTGATAATTTTCTTGAGCCATACCTTTTCTTACTGTAAAGCGGAGTTTGGTCAATATGTCCAAAAAAAAGTTTAATATTGAAATCCCAGTCATGGGAAACATTGAAAAAAGCCTGAAACAGTTCAAGAAGAAACTTGAACGTGAAGGCGTATCCCGTGATATGAAACGCCAAGTCTACTTTGAGCCTCCAACACAAAAGAAGCGCAAAAGACTTATGCGTGCGGTCAAAAATAACATGATCAAGATGTACGAGAGCCTTCTTTCATAATGAAAGGCTTGTAACTGGATGTCACGATCATCAGCTGCCGAAGTAAAGAGGGAACGTAGAAAATCCCTCTTTCTTCAAGAATTCACAGCATTGTTCCAAGAGATCTATGCAGAACAGCCATCATTTGCTGATGTCTATGTCAGCAAGGTTGATCTGTCTGCCGATACCGGTGTTTGCTATGTATACTTTGCTACGTTCAAAGAGCCAGGGGAAGCACTTTTCCTCAAGGCCCTTGAAATGCTCAAATTATATAAGCCATCGCTTCGTAAGGCCTTTGCTGGCCGTATTAATACTCGTTATGCCCCTGATCTTGTTTTTGTTTACGACAAAGGCAAAGAAAAAGAGCGTCGCATTAACGAGCTTCTTGATAAAGTTTCTGATAAATTTAGCGCGGCAAAAGAGCCGCCTACCGATCAAGGG
>JBIIJF010000039.1:0-7502 GCA_044234015.1 Candidatus Babeliales bacterium | reverse complement strand
AAGGTGTGCATATGCTTTAGTAATGATATTATTTAAGCCTTTTTCGGTGATGCCCAGAGAATCCATCATGTCCTTAGCTTCTGCTTCAGGTAACTGGGCAAGTTCGGCTTCAATTTTTGCTGAAACAGGAATAACAATGTCAGTACCAAAGTGTTTTATAATAGCTTGATAATGCTTGTTTTGTTCATAGCCATGGCCAACATAATCGTCTTCATGGACGTTAGCGATGATGAGGTAATTTTTGCCAGAAAGGAGAGGCACTTGCAGGATTCCAGCAGTTTTTGCTTTGCTCACCAGTGCTTGTACGGCTTTTTGGTCAACCGCATCCAGTGCAACTTTGACCTCGGTTAAAAAGGCTGCTTCGGCTTCCCAATCGCGAATTTGTTGTGGGGAGGCGTTTTTATTTTTAGCACTTTTTAAAAAGCCATGCACACGTTCTGCGCGTTTGGCAACAGCTTCTAAATCCTTAAGCATGAGCTCAGCAACAATAACTTCAAAGTCATCAATGGGGCTGACTTTGTTATTGACGTGCAGAATATTGTCATCTTCAAAGCAGCGCAGAACATGCAAGACAAGATCAACTTCCATGATGTGGCTTAAAAACTGGTTGCCCAGACCTTCGCCATCCGCTGCTCCTTTGACCAAGCCAGCGATATCCACAAATTGGACTGTCGTTGGTAGCTGTTTTTGTGATTTGAAAATCGCAGCTAGTTGAGGAATGCGATCGTCTGGTACGTATGTAATTGCCGTATGTGGGTCAACGGTGCAAAAAGGGTAGTTTTCTGCCGGAATACTTGATTTGGTCAATGCATTGAATAGAGTTGATTTGCCAACGTTGGGGAGTCCAACGAGTCCTGCTTGGATAGCCATAAAAACTTTCGGTTATAAAATGTTCGAACTGGAGCTTAATGTTAGCAGGTTTTTAGCTGTTTGAAAGTAGCATGAAAATAATTGATTTTTACTTGCTATTTGCTAAAGTGAACGCCACGTAATGAAGAACATTTTATAACATCACAAAAAAGGTCTGCATGAAGAAAGTAATAATCAAAATGCTTGTGCTCAGTGGGGTGCTTCTTTGTACCTCCATGAAGGCAAACACGTTTAAGAAAGAGCTTGCTAATCTGGCAAGAGGATCCGCGTTAGTTGGCAATCTTGCAACCTGTGCTAATATTGTACAAACAGAGATTGGTTTGGCAAAACAACTTTTCCCTAATTGGAAAGAAGACAGCATAATAGGTCTTTTTTTGCTGCTAAAAACAGTGGTTATGTCGCCTGGTCTATTAGCAAATGCTGCTATCGAAGGGGACCGCTCATTGTTGACAGCGCTTTTGCAGGGGTGTGATCATGGAGCAGCGATGGGGCACGCTTATTTTTTCTCAAGACAATCTTTTGCGGTCGGTGGTAGTGTGCTTGAAGCTGCATTGTTTAATAAAATAAATGCATGGGCAAAAATTACCTATCCAGATGCACCAAAAACAAGACGAGCAGTGCGTATTGCAGCATTCATTGTTATGCCATTCATCATAGAAGTGTTAGCGGAATTTACGTATGAACGCTTGCATGAAGCTGGGTGTGTTGAAAAACGAGTTAGAATAGGCGCTGATTTTGGTTATGAAAAACTAGCCCCAGCATTAGTACATCTCATACTTGAAATAATTGGCCACGCTCTTATGACAACAGAAAAGCCAGTTGCACCAATCAATGTAGTGGAGGGATTAGCATGACATTTTCTACAATAAAAAAAATAGCGCTTGCGGTTGCTGTTATGAGTCTCGGGACTATACAAGCTTCATCTGATCGCGTTGAGCTAGAAGCTGCCGTAAAATGTGCTGAATGGCAGATGGTTGGGTTAACAGGGCTTGAGGGCTTGGCACTATTAACTGACAATAAATTTATTCCGAGTTCACTAGTTTCAACAATCTATCTTGGCGTGCTCAATAGAGTTTTGGAAAAAGATATATCTATGCTGAGTGCTGTCTTGAGGAGCTTGTATATGCAAAGACCCTGCAAGGAAGGCTCTAAGGAAGGCTCTGTCGTATCGGTTCATGTTCGTATCTTTGAGCAGCTTTTTGTTGTTGCGTTTGCAATAATCCAAACGCACCTGCTGAATAAGTGTAATAGTATGCTCAAAAAAAATTTTCCCAATAGTATGTTGCTGCGGCGTGTG
This sequence comes from Candidatus Babeliales bacterium, assembly GCA_044234015.1. Classification (GTDB taxonomy): domain Bacteria; phylum Babelota; class Babeliae; order Babelales; family RVW-14; genus CAIKAH01. Next base: position 5,335 of record JBIIJF010000039.1, on the reverse strand, counting down.
AGCATGATTGTAGCTATGATTGCTAGTACTTGGGTCTGTGCCATTCTACACCAGGGGATTGACAAGGCTACTACAGGTGGCGGCTTTGTTGATTTTAATAATGAGGAGTATATTGAGGGTATATGGGGTGGGATCATTCTCGCCACAATAGTAGAAATATTGGCTCATCCTATTGCGAAATGTCTTGAACGCGCAGAGCTGACCGAAAAAGAATTTGCTAACGCTGCGAGCGATTTCGCAACAGTCCAAGATCCTCTAGTCTTGTCTGAAGGGTTTATTTCAACAGCGAAAGTATCAGCATGAAAATAATGATTAAAAATACATTGTTGTCGGGTTTGCTTGCTATGCATGCAGTGCAGGCGGCAACACTTACAACAGAACAACTTGAAAAAGCCGCAGTTGCGGCAAGTATTGCTCAGGGTGTTGTGAATGCGGTAACTGTTGTTGGTGGTTCTATTGGGCAACTTTTATGGGGGAAGCAACAGCCAGGTACTGTACAAGAGCCATCTGCAGTAAGGGATTTTCTTAATGACTATCCGTATATGCCAACTTTTGTGAACGAAAATATTATTCATTCACATCTTGGTGAGTACGCAGCAGCATTAGAAAAAGACAAGTCACTTCTCGGTGCCCTTGGCGACCATCTCGCACGCATGGCCTTGGTAAATAATGAATCATTGCTGGGGATCGTTGCTTTGGTTGAATTTGTTGCCTGGAAAGGACATTCCGAACTTCCAATCCAAGATCGGCAAAATGCAGAGTTGATTGTCGTGCGTGGTATTGTGCGTTTGCTCAGTGGTGTTGGGCAGGCACTGGTTTTTAATAAAATTAACCAATTTGTCAAGGAAAAATACCCAACAAAAGATGAAATGGCCAAGCGGCGCGTTGTGCGCACCCTTTCTGTATTCGCGATTACCTTGGTAGCGCATGCTTTCCTGATGTGTTGCTCCACCTTATTGCAGAAGTATGCAACCAAAGGAAATGTTTCCATTGAACTGAAAGATATTATTGCGTTTCCTCAGCTCATGCAGTATGTTCTTCTGCCGTTTATGGGCGCCATGCTAACAGAGTTTATTGGTCATAATCTTGCACAAAAGATTGTCGATGCGACAGTAAGCGACGATAAAATTGATCTGGATATGGTATTACCTGTAATGGAAAAACCAGTTTCTGCCTAGTTTTAGGTTTTCAGATTGTATTAAGTGATAGAAAGGGGCGTGTAAAAGCGCCCCTTTTTGCATGCGTGCTTGACGATGATCCCATATCTTTTTATCCTGTAGAGCTTATTCACAGCATCTTTTGATCCACTATATTTGCCTATTGCACAAGGATTTTTGCATGATCGCATATTTTTTTAGAACATACGGCTGCCAAGCAAACGTTGCTGATTCGCAGGGGCTTATGCAGTACATGGATGCCCTCGGGTGTGTTGCTGCAGAAAATGAAGCAGAAGCTGATGTGATTGTGATTAACACCTGTGCTGTCCGTGAAAAGGCAGAGCAAAAATTATGGTCATACATCGGTGCACTTGCGGACATAAAAAAAGAAAAACCCTATCTGCGTGTTGGGGTGATTGGTTGTGTGGCAAGTTACAAAAAAAAAGAAATTTATCAACGGTTTGACTTGGTGAATTTTGTCTACGGCGCGCGTGAAGAGTTGCCGGCATTACAAGTGTACCTGACCGATTTAATTGTGAGCCTTGAAACCACCAAGCAGCTGTACGCAAAAAATCCTACGCTGACGGTGAGTGCTGGGCAAGACCGCGACATTAAAGCATTAGTTGCTGAGAAGCAGCTTCAACCAGCAACGGCACTCAGTCCACTCGGTGGCTTCTCTAAGCCTGCGCAGGCAGATGGTGCTCATGTTGTTCCTGGCAAAATTGTTTACGAGGTTGGGCGCTCTTTTATTAATATTATGACGGGTTGCAACAAGCGTTGTGCGTATTGCATTGTGCCTGTGACCCGTGGGGTAGAAAAAAGTTATCCAATGGATGACATTGTCTCCCGCATTAAGCATGACGTGGCGAATGGGGTTAAAGAGGTAATGCTTATTGGGCAAAATGTTAATTCGTATGTTGACCCAGCAACGGGGCTCATGTTTCCAGAGCTATTGAGACGTGTTGCTGCTCTTGAAGGTGAATTTTGGGTACGTTACATCAGTCCTCATCCACAAGATATGACACCGGAACTTTTTGACGTGATGGCTGAGCACCCAGATAGAATCCCCTGGGGCGTTCATTTTCCCATGCAGTCGGGTTCAAACAAGATTTTAGATGCGATGCTACGCAACTACACGGTAGAGCAGTACCTTGAGCAAATTGGGTGGCTTCGTGACCGTATGCCAACAGCAACAATCTCTACTGATATTATTGTTGGCTTTCCAGGGGAAACAGAAGAAGATTTTGAAGCGACCATGGCAGCCTTAGAAGCTGTGCGTTTTGATTTAATTTATTCATTTATTTACTCGCCGCGCAAGTACACACGTGCTGCTCGTATGGCTGATGATTGTGATCCAGAAATCAAGGGCGCACGCTTAGAAAAGCTTCAGGCAAGGCAATTAGCGATTGCTCTTGAGCAGAACACTAAGAATATTGGTAAAAAAATGCGTTGCTTAGTTGAAAAACGGCTAGAGCATGGTAAACTCTTAGGAAGAACAGAGGGAAATATTCGTGTTGTGTTTGACGGTCCCGACTCAGTGATTGGTACATTTGTTACCGTTACTATTGTCTCGGTAAGTCCACAAAATCTCCACGGTTCACTTGAAATTGTATGATTGTTTAGGATGGCGGCATAGCCAAGTGGTAAGGCAGTGGCCTGCAAAGCCGCGACCATCGGTTCGATTCCGATTGCCGCCTCCATCTGTAAGCATGTGCCGGGATGGCGGAATTGGTAGACGCAAGGGACTTAAAATCCCTCGGGCCTAAAGCTCATGCCGGTTCGAGTCCGGCTCTCGGCACCATTTTTCATAGAGATAATCAGGCTTTACACGACTTAATTGATGTAAGACATCACCCTAGAAGGGTTTTTCGTTCTGGATGCTTGACAAATCTTTTGAGTTGAACAATCATGTGAGAAGAAGTTAGAAGTACGTCACAGAGACGTGTGTTGTAAAATGTGTGTGTCGTCAAAAGTCGTTAGGACGAGGAGAATTTATGAATAAAGCAGCATTAATCGAGCACATGGCTAAAGAGACCAAGTTGCCAAAAACAGCATGCAAGGCAGCTGTTGAGTCATTCATCAGAGCAGTTGAAGGATCTCTGAAAAAAGGCAAATCAGTTGTATTGACCGGTTTTGGTACATTTGCTGTAATGAAACGCAAAGAGCGTGTTGGTATTAACCCAGCAACCGGCAACAAGATGAAAATTGCTGCTAAAAAAGTTCCAAAATTCAAAGCTGGCAAACGCTTGAAAGATTTGGTTGCGTAGTTAACACTACGATCTCAAAAGATTTGAAAAGGGCGCATCGTAAGATCCGCCCTTTTTTTAATGTCTGTATTTTGCCCGCTAGATCAATGTATTCATCTAGGCCCGTGTAATTTCTAGGCGACATTAGGCGATCTATGGTAGAATTCATCCAAAAGTCTTATTCCATAGAGTAAAGGAGCGTCATGGCTGTTAATCAATCAGTTTCTAACGCATTAGAAACGGCAAAAAAATTTGTTGCAGGGATAGATTTAAAAAAATGGGCTGAGCAGATTGGGGGCTCAGCGGCTGAGGCGATTGAAGCTGCTGTCTATTTTTCACTGTGCCTTGGAGTTGGTTTTTTATTTAGAAAATACTTTAAAATTCTTTTTGCAAGCCTTGTTGTTGCAGGCTTTTTTGTTCTCGGGCTTGAATACTTAAAGTTTATTACCATTGATTGGATGAGTATTAAAGCTACTCTTGGCATTTCTGCTGGGATGGATGCCAGCGCCATGGTACAGCATTTTTTTGATTGGATTAAGGCCCATCTCCTTCTTTTCATAGCATCTGTTGTTGGTTTTCTTATTGGTTATAAACTTGGCTAAGAACGTACATGATGCCTTCAGAATTTGCCATGCATCATCTCTACAGCGTTGATCAGCAGTATCTCCGTGGGTTTGTCAATGATGGGATTATCGCTCAGGTTGACGCACTTTTGTACCGGGCTATCGAGCATGGGGCTTCAGACATCCATCTGCAGCCTCATGAGCATTCTCTTGTGGTACGTGAACGGATTGACGGTCAATTATGTGACCTTGAGCACGTCGATAAGCAGTTGGCGCCACTTATTGTGTCGCGTATAAAAATTTTAGCACGCATGGACATTGCCCAGCGTCGTCTGCCGCAAGATGGTAGGGCACAAGTTGTTTTTCATAGTGCGACAGGCGCAGAGCGCACCATCGATATTCGTGTTGCAAGTTTCCCTACGCTGTTTGGTGAAAAGCTCGTGTTACGTCTATTGGACCAGGAAATAAGACTATTGACCATGGATGGTCTTGGGTTAACAGCCGAGATTGCTGGTCAGGTAAGACAGTGCATGGTACAGCCACATGGTTTAGTGCTGGTGACCGGTCCGACGGGCTGCGGCAAAACGACTATGCTGTACGCTATGCTTACTCAATTGAATCAACGGACTAAAAATATTGTTACGATAGAAGATCCTATCGAATACACCCTTCCTGGGATTGCGCAGAGCCAGGTAAATGTAACTGCTGGTTTCACTTTTGCATCAGGTCTACGGGCACTGTTACGGCAAGATCCAGATATTATTATGCTTGGTGAAATTCGTGATGCACAGACAGCACGTATTGCCATGGAGGCTGCGCTGACCGGGCATTTAGTCTTTAGTACGTTGCATACTAATGATGCACCCTCAGCGATTACACGTCTTTTAGAAATGGGTATTGAGCCTTTTTTAATCAGTGCAACGCTCACAGGTGTTCTTGCTCAGCGCTTGGTTAGGGTCCTTTGCAATGCCTGTAAATGTGCCTCTGTCCCATCACCGGATGAGCGGGTTATCCTTGATAAGCATTATGGCCCGTGTGATCAGGTTTTTAAGCCCGTTGGTTGTACTGTTTGTAAAGGACATGGATTTAAAGGGCAAACAGGTATTTTTCAGTTGTTGATTGTCGACAACACCTTACGAGCACTGATTACGGCCAACGACGTACAGGGTTTGCAGAATCAGCTAGTGAAACAGGGCTTGCAATCATTGCTGTGGGCTGGGCTACATAAAGTCGCAACGGGCATAACATCAATTGATGAAGTACTTGCCGTAGCTCAATGAATATGTTGTGTCCATTCCATAAAATCTACCGCAATATTATTTACTCGCATCTCTAGGTGCAGGTGGTAACCACTAGCGTACCCAGTCAT
>JBIIJF010000038.1:0-7506 GCA_044234015.1 Candidatus Babeliales bacterium | reverse complement strand
ATTGACTAATACTATGATATTTTCGCAAAAACAGCAGCGTTGATTTGCCAACTATGCCAAAACCTACAATACCCAGTTTATACATTTGGTCCCAATCATAGAGACTCGCTGGCCCCATGCGTAACGGTTTTTATAATATTTGTCGTCGAATAACCATCAACAAAATTAATGATATGTACCTGCCCACCATACGAAGTCAAGAGATCATACCCAACAACATTTTCTTTTTTATAATCGCCACCTTTAACAAGCACATCTGGTCGTAGATACGCTAAAATATTCGCTGGGGTATCTTCTTCAAACCCAACTACAAAGTCCACCATGCCCATAGCCGCCATCATGGTAGCACGCGATGCAAAATTGTTCACAGGCCGTGATGAACCTTTGAGGCGTCTTACAGAAGCATCTGAATTTAATGCCACAACTAAAATATCACCCAATTTTTTTGCTTCTTTTAGTATGTGCACGTGCCCTGGATGCATGATATCAAAACAGCCATTGGTAATAACCACACGTTTTTTTTCAAGGCGTAGCCAATCAAGCTCGATTTTAAGCATTGCCCAATCATAAAAAACTTTATTTTCTGGATCGTTGGTACGATCTATGAGTTCATCAAGACTCACCGCATAGGTTTTGACATGAGAAACAGCAACAGAGGCTGCATTATTTGCAAGCATCAAGGTATCTTCCATTGCTAGGTTATGCGCAAACCCAAGCGCCAGAAAAGAAAATACCGTATCCCCAGCACCAGTCAAATCATACACTTCTCGCTTAAATGCTGGCGAAGAAACAACAGCCTGTGAAGACACATAGACCATTCCCTGTTCACCCAGCGTAATGACCATCCCTTGCAGCGATAGACGATCACATAAAACTCGGGCATTATCTTCAATTGACGCGTGTTCTGGCAAATTAAAATAGGCAACAATCTGTTGATATTCCCGCAGGTTGGGCTTAATAATATCCGCCCCTGTATATTTTGCAAAATCAGGTGCTTTTGGATCAACCAGCACCAAGCAATCGCGTTTTTTTGCTATCAATTTAATGAACGCCATAAGCTCTTTGGTTACCATGCCCTTGGCGTAGTCAGATACCAAAATAATGCTTTGTGGCTTAAGGATAGCGCTGATACGCTCTTGCACCATTCTAAGCTCAGTATTCGTCAGAGGATGCGACGACTCACTATCCATACGTAACATTTGGTGATTTTGCGATAGGAAGCGCCGCTTGCACGTTGTTTTACGTTCTGTTGAAAGCAAAATATCATTGTAAGCAATGTTATGAGTCTGCAGGTGTGCTAAAAACCTTTTTCCCTCAGCATCCTCATGATTAATCAAACCAATCAGGGCAACATCAAGGCCTATGTGTTTACAATTCGCAGCAACGTTTGCGGCACCGCCCAAACTCCACTCAATTGCCTCTTCTACCAAAATAGGCACAGGAGCCTCTGGCGAAATACGTCTGACGCCACCAAAAAAATACTCATCCAGCATGACATCGCCAACAATAAGTACTTGTTTAGCTGTTTGTTGCTTAAGCCTTGTGATTAACTGTTTCATGACTATTCTGCTTTCATTAAACTATTGCTGCCTAAGAAGAATTATCGTAAGGTGATAGCTGCCGATTCTGCAACACGCAAAAGCAGAGATAAAGATACTGCATTTTGCAATTTTAGCAAAAGGAGAATGAGTGATGAAGCTTCATTTCACCTACAATTTTTCTGATCTAGCACAAGCAATAAAAATTGCTGAGCAGACCGCAGAATACGCAGACATTATTGGGGTAGGATCTCTGCTTCTCTTCAAAGAAGGTACTAAGGCGATTAAAACATTTAAAGCTGCGTTCCCAAATAAAGATATTTTTGCCGAAACAAAAATAGTAGAAAAAGCTGATGAGGCAGTGACAATGATGGCTCAAGCGGGGGCAACATACATCTCTGTTCTTGCAGGTACCTTTAACGCAAGTCTCAAAAAAGCTGTCACTACTGCGCGTCGCCTAGAGGTAAAAATTGCACTCGATCTGCTTGATGCTCCATCCATGGGGCAAGCCGCCATGGATGCAAAGACACTTGGTGCAGACCTATTAATTTTACATAACGCCCCGCATCAAGATGATACTGTAGATATTGATTCGGTATGGCACAATGTACGCGACAACACAACGGTCAGCATTTTTGTCACAGGAAAAATAGATCTTTCTAATTTCCAACAAGTTGCGGCACTTAAACCCCAGGGCATTATGATCGGCTCGCCCGTAACACAGGCAGAAAATCCTGGCCAAGCTGCTCAGCTATTCCGCTCAATGGTTTCCTCCTAAAAATACTCTTTTCCAAAAGGATTTTCTATGAATACAGCAATAGCTTTTTTGTTATTTTGTTTCTCACTTCCCAGCCTGCACGGCGCCAGTTTTAGCGAGGTCCAGAAAACAGTCAATACCCATAGAACAGACATAAACAAAGCAAACACACTGCTAAAAAACAGTCTAAAAGAGATTGACGAAAAAACATCACCCCTGAGAAAAAAACGTAAAGATCTGCAAGATAGCTTAAAAAAAACTAAAGCCCAGGCTCAGGAGATTTCAACACAAAAAGCATTGCTCGAAGACCGTGTTGCTCAATTAAAAAAAGCTCTTGATGACCTTGCTGCAAGCGATAAAAAAAGCGTAGAAGAAGCACAAAAAACAGAGGCCCAAATTACCAATATCGCAACAGAAAGTCGCATTCTACTGACGAAAAAGCAAGCCGAATTCCAAGCAATGCTCACCAAGCTAGAAGATGCTCTTAGCCAAATGCGCACCATGTATTTAAGCAGTGATGAACAAGCCTCCATGAAAAAAATAGATACAGAAACAAGAAGTGTTGTTGATAATTCTAAAAACACGCTCTCACTCATAGAGAAAAAGCTACTTGACCTTGTAGCAGCACCAACAGCATAAATCGCAAACTAGGCAGCGGCTTTCTTATCATTTTGCAGGCGATACAAGGCAACTATTTCTGCTGGGGTTGTGGCTGCGGTTGCCGCTTTGTCTGGGCGATAGCCCATAAACCGAGGAAAACGCAAGGCATAACCACTCTGGTCAGCTCTGCTGGCAGCGGTGTGCAGTGGAGAAATAGTTATCTCATCTGCACGAATCATGCAAACAATGCTCGGATTTACCCAAACATCAGGGAACAGCTCCTTGGCACACAGTACATTGCTCGGCTTATGCGACATGTGTTGTTTGTCGCAACGCATTTTAAGATCATGCCATTCGACATCGGTTAAGCCCGTGCCAACTTTGGCTACCGTCTGAAAAACGTCATTAAGGGCATCATACACACCAACCAACATAGCCCCAATGCCAAAATGAGCCCGACGCCCCTGACCAGTGTAATACCCAAGTACCACACAATCCAAAGTATCTTCCAGGGAGCCTGTCTCTTCGCGTTTTAATTTAATCCAATTAAAATTGCGTTTGCCTGGCTGATAGATTGCATCTGGCCGCTTAACCACTAAGCCTTCAAGCCCCAATGAAACATTTTGTTCAAAATAATGGTATAGCTGGTCTGCATTTTCAATAAATTCCTCATCAATCGCCCGTACAATACCACCGCTGCAAAGGCTTTTTTGCTGACAAACCTCAAGTAACACTTGACGTCTTGTCGTATGGGTTTCTGCCAACAACGGCTTGCCATCTAGGTACAAAATATCAAATAAAAAAAGCTGCAGTGGGTAATCTTGTGCCACGGCAGCAATATCATGCTTGCGCTTACGCTTTACTGTTTCTTGAAAGGGTAAAAAGACTCCCGTTGCTGGGTCAACGCAAATTGCTTCGCCTTCTGCGACGAACTGTGAGACCTTAATTTTTTGTAACTCTGCTACCAGATCAGGAAACATATCCGACATATCGAGCAAATTCCGTGAAAAAAAACGGACTGTTTCAAACCCTGGACGATTATCAACATGGACCTGCAACCGGAAACCATCAAGTTTTGGTTGAGCTATGCATGGTCCTAATTTTTTTATGATGGCAGCAGCATCAGAAAGACGCTCTGCAGCAGCTGGCCTAACAGGAATACCCGGAGTAATGGCAATAGCACGCACACCAACAATACCTTCTGTTTTCAGCGTAGCAATAATAAGTCCAATATCGGCAGAATTATTGTAGGCCTCCTCTAGCGCCTTACGCAAAGATTTATCGCCAGTTATCATCCACGAAAAGGCATCAAGTAGAGTCATATCAGAAAAGCCCAACCGCAGGCTACCGGAAATAATGCGTAAAACATACTTTGCGCTAACCACATCAAGTGATCGCAGTAGTTTTAAAATTTTTTCTTCACGCACTTCTTGAGAGCCAGTACCACTCACAGCAAGAAGCTGCTTGAGCATGCGTTCAACATCAATAAGCGATAAAAGATCGGTAGAACTCGCATCCCATGCACAGCCTTCAACGAGCAGCCCAATATCACCCTTCTTCTTGTAGGTAGCCTTAATTTCTTCATGTGAAACCCCCAATAATGCTGCAACAACGGCCAATAGACTTTTTTCTGCGACATTAAACTGCTGAGGAATGTAGGGGGGGTTGAGAGAGCCAAGCGATAAATACGCAAGCATACACGCCTCTTGTGGCGTTGCCTTGGCAAGAAGATCTGCTAGATGAACCGTAATGGCGGTTCTAGAATTTTCTTTTTCAATCAGATCAAATGTTGCAGCAATCTGCGAAAATTTCATGCCAAACCCTATCGTTTTTTACTATGCATTTCGGTTGTACTGCATTGTTTTTGGTACGATTGAATAATATTATTCTTGTGACGCAAAAGAGCCCAAACAAAAAGAGCTGCGGAGAGCCAACAGAGATCAGCGCTGCCAAAGAACAAAAACCATACAAAAACAGACAAAAGTGCCGTAATCGATGCCAAAAAAGGCTCTTTGCTTATGGCAAGAACACCCAGCCACAAAAGGGCAAAAAGTACAAAAACTGTCCACGGTGCAATAAACGCTAGAATACCAGCGATAGTTGCCACCCCTTTACCACCTTTAAAGCCCAAGAAAAATGAGTAGGCATTGCCTATTAAAAGGGTAAAAACCACTCCCCACAGCACCCAAAATGAACCAAAAAAATCGGGGGATAATGTAGCAACCGCAGCGAGAAGCCCATAGGCCTTACATGCATCAAGAAAAAAAACGAGGAGAAAATATTTTTTGCCGAGAACCCGACCAATATTGGATGCCCCAATATTACCAGAACCTGCTTCGGTAATGGTCACATTGAAAAATAGCTTAGCAAAAATATAACCTGTGGGTATCGCTCCGACCAGATAGGCCAAGAAGCAAATAAAAGAATATGAAAAGAAATAAGAGAAACCAGTCATACCGCCTCAAAAAATATGGTAGCGACGCTGAGATTCGAACTCAGGACCTACGGATTATGATTCCGTCGCTCTAACCAACTGAGCTACGTCGCCACCTACCATTTTATAGTCGGAACTGCTTTACATTCGTGCAATCAAAGAAAAATCTGTACACGGCTTTTAGAAAATAAACGCCTGACAGAAGGGTTGCAACAATACCAGCCATCAGTGTAACGGCAAAACCCTTAATTGCAGGGCCGCCAAACCAGAACAATACAAGTCCTGTCATGAAGGTGGTAATGTTTGAATCCATAATCACCGGCATTGCGCCAGAGAAGCCATCAAGCATTGCTTTCTTGAACGGTATCCCAATTTTGAGCTCTTCTTTAACACGCTCATAAATCAAGATAGAAGCGTCAATTGCCATACCGATGGTGAGTACAATACCCGCAATACCTGGCAATGTCAAGGTCGCTTTGAAGTATGATAAAAAGAGCATGGTAAGGAAAATATTCACTACCAGGGCGATAATTGCAAACAAACCTGGAAGCTTATAGAAAAACAAACTGAACCCAAAGAGCATAAGTAATGCGATAACGCAAGACAAAACGCCTTTGTAAATGGAATCCTGACCCAGTGATGCACCAACACGATTTTCGTGTTCAAGCTTTAAGGGTGCCTGCAACGAGCCAGATTTCAAGACAATTGAAAGATCAAACGCTTCTTTAACGCTTGCCATGTTGGTAATAATACCGGAACCACCAGGGATTGCTGTATTGATTTGTGGAGCAGAAAACATTACATCGTCAATAATAATACCAAGGCTACGTTTGATGTTATTTGCTGTCAGTTCGGCAAATTCACGGCCACCTTCAGCATCTAATTTAAAGCTTACGACTGGACGATTGTATTCGTCATGATCAACTTTAGCACCAACAATATGTTCGCCAGTGAGGTCAGGATACGCAGATACCAAATAGTACTGAGAACCTTCGCCATCTTCGCCATGACGGCGACCAGGAACAATAACCTTGTCTGACGGCAACTCACCATCAAATTCATCAAGAATTGCGTCGCGAGATGCTGCGGTACGCTCAACAATCTTGAATTCAAGATGTGCTGTTTTGGTAATTTCTGCTTTTACGTGTTCAGAATCTTCAAGGCCAGGCAACTGCACCACGATTTGGTGGTCACCATGCTGCTGAACAACAATACCCTCAACGCCATAACCACCAAGACGGTTGGTCAAAACGTTCACGCCCTGCTCAACAGCGCCTGTACGGACAGCCTGTTCAACTTCAGGGCTAAAGGTAGCGCGTACAACGGTATCATTTACTTTGAGCTTCAAGCTTTGGTTTTTAACATCTTGGATAACCGCAAGAGCTGCTTTTGCTTGAGCTTCTGTGTCGAATGAAAGCTCAAGACCCAAATCGCGAACCTCTTTTTTTACCGGCAAGGCACTTTTTTTGCTTTTCAGCAGCGTTTCAATCGCACGACCTTCATTAAGAAGCTTGTTTTCAAGTGCTTTTTCAATCTCAACGTTCAGAATAAGATAGGTCCCGCCTTCAAGATCAATACCTTTTTTAATGTAAGAGAGGCGCAATGCATTGTAATAATGCTGTACTGCTCCCAAAAGACCGGGATTGCGCGGTGCCTTTAAGGCCTTTTGATCCAATGAAAGCATAAAATAGCTTCCAGCAGCCATCACAACCACCCACAGCATCAGCTGGGAAAAAATAATATTTTTAAATCGGGATTGTACGTGCATGACTTTTTCTCCTTTAGGCACAAAAAACACTTTTTCAGGCAAAAAAATGGTGCCGAGGAAGAGACTCGAACTCTCATGGGTATTACCCCGCTGCCCCCTTAAAGCAGTGCGTCTACCAATTTCGCCACCTCGGCACATTACATAAACTTGTCTTATATGAATAAAAGACGCCAAAAATCTATCATAAAGACTTTCGCTTAGCAACCATTTTTTATCAAAATTGTTTGTTTTTAGTAAAAATATTGCCAATTTGTCGCTTTTGGTACGGTTGAGGGGGCCGATGCAGGGAGTATACTGATTGATGTAGTACGATAAATAATGAAAAAAACAAAAAATATATGCCGAAAGGAGATCCCAATGTTACCAATAATTATGGCAGGCCTGCTGTTTTTAGCAGGCTGTTATTGCT
>JBIIJF010000037.1:0-7571 GCA_044234015.1 Candidatus Babeliales bacterium | reverse complement strand
CGCACTCCTAGCTCTCTAATCAATAAGCCAACCAAACACTCAGTAAATAGCTAAAAAATCATCCCAGTTTGTGTCGCGGGCAAATGCCGTATTCCTATACGATGCATCAACTGCTCCCGTAGGAAAATAAATGGAAAGCCCCCTAGCTTGGGCGTAGGCAGACCCTACGGTATTAGCTACAACAGAGGCTGTTATGAGTGTTTTACCTGTGGTTAAGATAGCTTGCAAGGCATTTACTGCTGCAAGATAGCTCACGTCTGCCTTCACCTTGCTCTTTGGATTTATGGCTCTAACACTCTTGGTCATTTCTGTTCCAAGCGCAGCATAAAATGAATACATATCGATGTAATCAGTTAAATCAAACTCTATAGATGCAGCACGCGCTGCAGAAACAGCAACCTGTGTCTTAAGTGCATTTGCTGCTCTGCAATTAGCCACTGCAGCCACCAACGCATTCACATTATTTTTAAGCCGAACGAGCGCATCAACAGAAATTGCTGATTGCGTGATGGTGTTATCAACGCCACGGTAGAACACCCCGTACTGCTGAACGATCGCACGAGCTAGCGCTAATGGCGTAACAGATGCGGTGTTTGCTGACAAACTGCCAAGGATTCCTGCGTAATGCCAACCATACCCAGGTTCAATATTTTGAGAGGCAACCAAATATTTTGCTAAACCAACTAGCTGATAACCAATCTCAATCATTGCCATCAAACAGGCATCCATGCCAACGACATCCACAGGCGCGCCGAGCGCAGTACGAACGCCCTGGAACATGGTGGTCAGTTGTGTATTTGTTGCGTAGGTACCTTGTGTGTCATCAAATAAAATACCACGCTCTTTTGCGTTACCCATGCCTACAGGACGCAACCATGATGCATAAAGAGGTGCAATTTGCTTAGTGCGCTGTTCATATGGATCAATGACGCCAGATCCATGGTTCCAAAGAACAAAACACCAACGCTTGGCATTGTAATTTGCTTTGGCCCACGTAGCTAAATCAATAACTTCTTGGACAGGATCATATCCAAGATCATGCGCACCCGTAAAACTACCAACATCGGTGAGAGATCTTTTTTGTACGCGATAGCGCCATGTTTTGGCATCATTCGGCCTATCCCACTCAACCAAAACATTCAACGTTGATGGAATATTTGCCTTCTGCATCTCATTGACGTTAAAAACAGCGTACGGAGCCAAGTTGTTATCAGCCTGGATGTAGGTCACAAAACCCCACTCAGCCTGGGCAGCTGGACGCCCAATTTTTCCTGCTGGTTTTAGAAGCGATGTCAGTGGACTTGCTGGAACCGCAAGCACCGTCGTACTGAAAAAGACGGCCATCCAGAAATAGCCAAATGATTTTGTATAAAAAGTATGCATACGAAAGCTCCTTTTCGCTAAAGATTAAAACAGACCGATTACCCTAGCGTTAGGCCTCCCAGCCATGCAATATTTACCTTTTTTAATTATATTTTGGGCAGCACGAGCAAAGATGCAAAAATGGATTTATACTTCACCTATTATGAGATCTGCATTTAATCAAAACTCATAGCAACACAGGAATGCATATGAAAATACTTGATACTCTTATCCAACAAGCAACCTTTTTAGTTGAACAGCAAAAAAATATTCGGGCAGATATTGAGTATTTTTTTGATCAACTCCTCAAGGCTGCAAACACCAAACAGGAAGAGATCAACCCAGGTGATCAAAATTATGCTGAACTTGAGAATATTATTGCCCTCATGAACAAGCAGCTAAGTATTATTCGTGAGCATATGGAGCAAACAGGTCAGCACATCATTTCAAATCTGGCAGAGCTACAAACCATAGCCTCTGTGCAGGATGAACAAAAACAAGAAAAAATGCTTAGCCTTGCCCTAGATCAAACAAAGCAGATAAGGCCAATGGAAGAGTTCAGCCGGATTGTCTTTTCTCGCCTTGCCCAGGATACAAAAACCAGGGCGGCACTGCTTGAACTCCTAAAAACAAGCATCGCTAACAATAACTTTGCTCAAGTTACCCAAGGACTCAGTATTGAGAGCCTACAAACAATAAATAGTTTCTAATTGAAATTACATGGTGCTTTTGGGTACTTTTTATACCCCCACTCGCGAAAAACTAAAAATACAGTAAACTACTTACTTGGCCTTGCATTTCAAGTGCAAAGCACTAGATGTAATTGTTTTAATTTAAGAAAGGTTGCCGTGAACAAACTTCAAACACTTATCGAACAGACGTCTTTTCTCCTCGACCATCAAAAACAAGCTTTGGCTGATTGCGAAGGTATGTTTGGAGACTTGTTGGCAACAGTAAATACCCAAGCTGCAAAAACAAATCCTGACACCGATGAAGGCGAAGCCATTAATCGTATTGCTGCTGTTCTACAAACACAATCTGACCGCTTACTAGAAGATGCTAGCCACGACGTTACTTTCCTCACCGAGCAACTTGAAGCTTTGAATAAAATTGCTGCAATTGCTGATCAAACAAAGCGCACAGAAATGTTGAGCATGTTGATTGACGATGCAGAAGAAATTAAAGATACCGCGGAGTTCAAACAAGTTGTTGTGGATGAATCAGCTGCATCAAAAGAGAGCCTTGTTGCAATGCTCAGTGACATTAAAGACGCTATCAATGAAGGCAGCATTGAAGAAGTTGCAGAATACCTTGAATCAGTATTTGGTGAAGATTCTGAAGATGACGACCTCTGCTGTGATGATGAAGAGTGTGACTGTGACGAAGACGAAGATGGTTGCTGTGATGATGAAGATGAAGATGGTGCAAGCTGTTCAAGTGGTGGCTGCGGTTGCAAAGAAGAAGGCGCCGAAGCTGGATCTTGCGGCGGATGCACAGGTTGTGGCGATGGCGATGGCTGTGGTTCTGAGCCAATTGACATGTTTGGTAGTCTTAAAGACTACGAGCAATCGCTCCTTGACAAAGCAGATGATAAAACTCAACATTAAGTTGATTCCTTAACGTGTATGTGTAAAAAAATTAAACGTGTGCAAATCAAGCCTGGGTGCATCTCTTGTGGAACATGTGAAGCGGTATGCCCCAAGGTTTTTTTGGTGAAGAGTACAGCAGAAGTGCTCCCTAATGCCGATGTGGCAACACACGAAGAGTTAGTTCGCGAGGCGGCAGACTTGTGTCCCGTTTCGGTTATACATGTTGAAGACGAAGACTAACATTATTGTTGAAGGTTTTATATGGGGTTGTCTGAGCACACCATATTCACAGAAATACAAAAGAAATGTAATGCACAAGGCACGCTTTACGCGGGACACCTGTTACAGCGTGCCTATTCTTTGTACCCCCACAAACTAGCACTTATCGCACCGTCACACCGGCTAACGTACAAAACGTTATTCTTTCGTGCCTTGCTGATGAGCAAATTACTCCAAGAATGTGGCGTACAAAAAAATGATAATATTATTATTTTCTACGAAAATACGCCCGAATTTTATATTGCCTACTTTGGTATTTGGCAACTCGGTGCGGTATGTGTACCAGTTAATACCTTTTTGCATGAGCGGGAACTTGCGTACATTATTAATGATGCCAAGCCTCCTGTAATAATTACATCCCCTACGCTCAGGGCAACGGTTGATAGCGCACTGGCACTTGATACAAGAGAAGTAAAGCCAATAGTTTTATCTGGCACAGCCTTTGATTGGGCATCACCAGAGCCAGACATACTGCCTATTGAGCTACTGGAGCTGGTACAAACAAACATCTCACATGATTCCCTCTGTGCCCTTCTGTACACCTCTGGCACAACAGGAATACCAAAAGGCGTCATGCTCTCTTCACGCAATATCATGACTAACGCAATGCAGTGCTTTGCTCGCTTCACCATTTTTGGCATGCAGCAAGATGAGCGTTTTTTTTGCGTACTACCACTATTCCATGTGTTTGCACAGAATGTTTGCCTATGGCTCCCTATGATTATTGGAGCCACCGTTATTTTGGTTCAAAAAATTGATCGTAAACTTATCTTAGAAGGGCTGGCTGAAAAACCAACACTCTTCTTCGGCGTCCCGCCACTTTACGGCCTTTTGTGCCTTATGAAAACAGCACCACTTGACTCTGTGAAGATTTTTGTATCCGGCGCAGATATGCTACCAGACAAAATTCGCGCTGGTTTTGGCATTATTTATGGCCGCAAGATTTGTACAGGGTATGGCCTTTCTGAGGCTTCCCCCGTTGTTGCTGTTGACCACGAAAACCGTGCTGTTGCAACCAGCGTCGTTGGCAAGCCATTGGACGGCATAGATGTTGAAATTCGCAGCGATGATGGATTGGTACTCTCCCCTGGAGATGTTGGTTCGCTCTGGATCCGTGGCAATAATATTATGATGGGTTACTACAATGCCCCAGAAGCCACCAAGCAGGTATTGCAAGACAATTGGCTCAACACCGGCGACCTGGCTTCAATCGACTTGCAAGGAAATCTTGCCATACGAGGCCGAAGTAAAGATATAATTATCCACAAAGGATTTAACATTTACCCTGCGGAAGTAGAAAATGTTCTCATGATGCACCCAGCTGTTTTTAAAGCTGCCGTTGTGGGACAGGAGGAAGACATGGCTGGACAAGTACCAGTTGCTTTTGTAGCTATCAGACCAGGCACACAAAATATTGAACAAGTTCTGCGCACGCTCTGCGCAGGTAACTTGGCAACTTATAAAGTGCCCCGTAAAATTATCTGCTTGGATGATCTGCCTATGAACGCCACCGGGAAAATTGATAAAAAAAAGCTAACGCTACCAAATATATAGGCCATCAGCAGGGCTATGCCCTTGGTCCAATTATTGTGTAGTTTGTTAGTACTTTTTTAGGAGTTCGTGTTTATGTCTATTTTTTTACAAATATCATTGTTTTGTGTAGCTCTTTTCTTTGCTGCATTATTCGCTTTTTTAGAAACAGCATTTACAGCACTGCGCTTGTTTAAGCTCAAAGAGCTTGCACTCTCTGTAGCCAAATACCGCAATCTGTTTGATTCATGGGAAAAAAACCCACAGCGCATTCTCATTACTATTTTGATTGCAAACAATTTTGCCCACGTACTCGCCTCTGTACTGATTTCTGGCATGATGGAACATTATCTTGGCACCTTTGGTCTTGCCATTGGCGTTGCAATGGCAACTATTCTGATTCTTATTTTTGGTGAAATTATTCCAAAGAGCTTTGCAAAAACACACCATGAAAAACTGTTTGCCTCTTTCTTGTGGCTCATTAATATTTTGTACCACATCGAATACCCTTTTGTTACCGTACTCTTACGGATTGCAGACCTGTTCTTTTCTCGTGTTGGTGGCAGCCATATCCTGGAAAAACAGGATGTAGTCTCTGAAAAAGAGATAGAATTCTTGATCGACTACAGTGACGAAAAAGGCATCATGGAGGCTGAAAAAACAGAAATGCTGCAAAACATTTTCAGCCTTGGCCAAACGGTGGTACGTGAAATTATGATCCCCAAAGCAGACGTGGTACTGGTAAACATTAATGCTTCACTTGAAGCGGCAATGGATACGTTTGCTAGCTCACGCTACTCACGCTTGCCAGTGTATGAAGATGACGATGACAACATTGTTGGCGTTGTTCACCAAAAAGATATTTTTGATCTGCTCTACAAAAAAGAGATGAAATCAGTCCGTGAGCTGGTAAGACCGATTATGTTTGTTCCTGAGATGCAAAAAATTAACCAGCTGCTGAGTGAATTGCTCAAGAAGCACATTCACATGGCTATGATTTTGAACGAATACGGCAGCGTTATGGGGCTGGTAACCCTTGAAGATATTATTGAAGAGATTGTTGGCGAGATTGTTGATGAACACGAGAAAACATCTTCAGAAATCGTCCCGCTTGAACAAGGTGGCTGGATTGTTGACGGTGCGGTAAGTCTTGAGAAAATCGAAGATTTACTTGATATCAAAATCGCAACAGAAAATTCTGTATCTGTTGGTGGGCTGCTTGCAGAAAGCCTTCAGCACGTACCAAAAAAGGGCGAGCGCATTGTGTATGGTGGCTTTTGTTTTCAAGTCCAACAAGCAAGCAACCGACGCGTACTCCAGGTGCTGATTTTTCAAGCTGATGAGCTGAGCGATGGTACTGATAAAAAATAATCACAGGGGTAGCAAAACTACCCCACATACAAGGTGTCAAGCTGGTCAAAGACCTCTATGCACGCTGATTCAATAAATTCTTTGGCTTCCGCCTCTGTCATTTTCAAACTATTGTACCGTGCAATGTAGGCGTTACTCAGGATCTCGAAGCGCGGTCGCAGCGCAAGAGGGAAGTAGCATTTGTGGTCTGGCCACTCATGTACAACTTTTTCTAAAATACCAAAGTATGTCCAATTAGCAGCTTTTTGTGGCTCTGAAAATTTGTACCATAGGATAAAAAAAATAATTACTGCCAAGGCTTTTTCCGTTATGCTAAGCATGCGATCGATAGCTGTTTTTTCAGACAACAGCCGCGTAACCATATCTTCAAGATTATCTGGAATCTGAACAGCAGCACCGTAACGTTCGGCTTCGATCTGTCTATTTCCCTGGGTGAATTTTGCTATCAATGCATTCTTTGCTCGCGTAGCTTTTTGTACGGCATCAAACATAGCGATACAAATCTGCGCACGCTCATCAGTAATTCTTATAATGTCACCAAGCACAGGAACATACGAAAATCCCTTAACCAGGATTTTTGCGCACACAATGCTGGCCACGGCCAAACCCCCAATGCGTAGCCATCCTTTGGCCTTACTCAACATCGGATGATCTTCAATCGTCACATCTGCTTCTGGTGGGCTGAGAACTGATTGCACGTACCGGCATGACGCACGCTTTTTCCGAATAAGCAGCTGACGCTGATTGTCATCTTGTGCGGGCAACGTGGTTGCACATACGATTAATCCCCATAACAAAATGCGCATTAATTCCATTCCCCTCCAGACAAATTAGCATACGCTCCGGCTTATTTTTCAAACCAATATTATGCCCACAACAAAAAAATAACCAACTTTGTTTTTAATAAGAGCATGCTAGACTGCTTGGGTATTATTACCAATTAAAAAAGGAGATTACATGGAAATGAGGATATTCAAGGCAGCCGGCCTACACATGCTTGTTGCATTAGGCCTTGCAGTTACCATTCAAGCACAGCCAACCAGCAAGGCTGCACACGAAGTATTTGCAAAATGGTATAACTGGCAAATCGTTATGCCAGATCAAGACTTAACAAAAATGACCTCTGGGTTGAGTGGCGATAGGCTCAAACAACAGTATGTTGCATCTATTCAACACCTTACACCGCTTACCCCATTCCTTGAACTGCTAACGGCATCACACATAAACAAAGATGGCTTTATTTTACGCAGCAGTGTACCAAAGGAAATTGAACATAATTTTGGGGTTATTCACCAACTTATCCAAAAAGACATGCCGGGCTTTATCTCATTCTTAAAAAACTCTCCTCTACTCAGTGAAGATATTGCAATGAGTGAAATGATGACAAATAATGCAAATCAGATAATCGATAAATACAGCGGGCTTTTTCAGCTCCTATTT
>JBIIJF010000144.1:0-2502 GCA_044234015.1 Candidatus Babeliales bacterium | reverse complement strand
CTGGGCATGATGCAGCAATGGAAGATCAGGACAATGTGCAAACATTTGGAGCCATTGAGATCTGGGATACAAGACAACTGGAAGCCGCAGAGCAAGAGCTCTTGGAGGTTTATGGCGCAAAGCTCGTTGACACAAATACTATTGATTTGCAGACGTTTATGCAGCAGCAGGATTTTATTATCGTTAGTCCAGGGGTTGATGTTTCTGCATATCCCCAGCAAAAACATAAGATTTTATGCGAGCTCGATTTTTTTGCGACCTTCTTCAAAAAACCTGTGGTTGCAATTACAGGTTCTGTGGGGAAAACAACCATTACCCGTCTTTTGGGGTTATTGATTCCTGCCTTGCCAACGGCACAGGAATTGCCTCTTCTTGGTAGCTGTGGACAGTATTTTAGGGGTAAGGGCATTAATAAAATTCATGCGGCAGTGGGTGGTAATGTTGGCATTGGAATGCTTGATCTTGTTGGGCTACAAGAGGATTTGGATGTTGTTGTGCTTGAGCTATCTAGCTTTCAGCTTGATTTCAATAACATATTCTCCCCATCAGTTGCGATCTGGACTAATTTGTATGAAAACCATCTTGATCGTCATAAAACGGTAGAAAATTATTTTAAGGCAAAAAGCAATATCATGAAGCTTCAGCAGCAAAATGATGTTGGGATTGTTTCCTATGATTCGCTAGTTGGGCCGGTAAAGGGTTTATTTGCCCAATTCATGCCACAATTTAAAGGGCAGCTGTTTGTTGTGGCAACACATCGACTGAGTGAGCAAGAAGTGGCAATGGTGCCTCGCAATGATTTTTATATTTTGTTCTATGAAAGAGGTGCCGTCATTGTTGAGATGTTCAAGAATAAATATTCGTTGCAGCGGGTAACACTAGCTGAACATGTGCATTTTCCAGACATTACGTTCTTAATTAATTGGCTCCAAGTTGCAGCCGCATTGTATGCTCTTGGCCTTGATTTAGCAGCTTTACCAGTAACATTATCGGCTATTTCTACGGAGGCATTGCTAACCAATTTGGCTTACCGTGTTCGTCATTTTGCAACGATTAATGGCGTTGATTTTTACGATGATTCAAAATCAACAATTGTTCAGTCAACTCTTGCTGCCGTCCAGCGATTGGCAGCAACGAATCGCCCAATTACCTTGATTATAGGGGGGCTGGGAAAAGGGGCCGACCGGTCATGGCTTATGCAGGCTTTAACCAGCATTCCACAGGTTAAGCGTGTTCTCTGTTTTGGCCCAGAGTGTAACCAATTCTCTGGTGCAACTGTGTTTGATACCTTGGAAAAGATTGTTACTGAGATTGGTTTAACCATGCAACCAGATGACATTGTTCTTTTTTCGCCAAGTGGGGCAAGTTTTGATTTATTTAAAAATTATGAACATCGTGGGCAGGTGTTTGAGCAGCTGATAAAAAAACTTGCTTAGCAATCGCCAAAATAGTTAAGGTCGAGCCAATCAACAACGATAGAAAGGGGTTGTTATGGCTCTGCCAGAAAATCGGTTGCAGGCTGATGTTAAAATGTTCGTTGGTCTAGCTGCCGTTTTGACTCTGATTGGTGTTATTTTTGTTTACTCCTCAAGTTCAGTTCTTGCCTTGGAAAAATACGGCAATGACTGTTTTTTCCTTAAAAAGCAGTTGCTCTACCTGATTATTGCAATTTTGGGGTTTTTTGTATGTGCCCTAACACCCTTGGCGCTGCTTAAAAAATACGCGCCGTTCTTCTTTGGAGCCTCTCTGGCGGCAACGGCCTTGACGTTGATGCCTGTCGTAGGGATTCGGGTGAACGGGGCTAACCGCTGGCTCAATCTGGGACTTTTTAGCCTACAGCCGAGTGAGTTTTTAAAAGCCAGCTTGATTATGTACATGGGCTACTTTCTTGATAAAAAGCGTTACCGCATTAAATCTTTTATTTACACCTATTTGCCATTTCTCTTGGTGCTGGGGGTGACCTTTTTTTTACTTCTCAGGCAGCCAGACTTTGGTTCAGTAATCACCATTTTCTCAACGGCAGTTGTTCTGTTCTTTGTTGCAGAGTGTAACATGCGCTACCTCCTTGTTACTATGCTCTGCGCCTGTCCTGCCATTATCTACTTAGTGCTATCCAAGTCATATCGCCTGAGCCGTATTTTAATCTTTTTAAACCCATGGGCCGACCCGCACGGGAAGGGTTTTCAGATAATCCAGTCACTGATTGCCATTGGCAGTGGTGAGGTGTGGGGCCTTGGACTTTCAAATTCTAAGCAAAAATTTTTTTATTTACCTATGCAGCACACTGATTTCATTTTTCCCATAATTGCCGAGGAAGCTGGTTTTGTTGGTGGAATAGCTCTTATTTCCCTCTACGCAGCCCTGCTCTTTTTTGGGCTTCGCATTATTATTCGCCTACAGGATAACTTTAGTCTTTTTACCTCACTTGGCTTTATTGTCCTTATTATCATTCAGGCTGTCATTAACCTAATGGTTTCGTGTGGCCTTCTTCCTACTAAGGGC
>JBIIJF010000143.1:0-2543 GCA_044234015.1 Candidatus Babeliales bacterium | reverse complement strand
CGATCTCCTAATACGTTCAGTTCCTCTTGGGTAGACATCTTAGGTAGTTCTGCTTCACGTTCACCAGCTACTCTATTTAATGCGTTGTGTACAACGACTGCATAGGCTCGTGCGAGGACGTTTCGATCCAAGTAGTTGTAGGTATTTTTACAGTGCTTTACTGAATGATTGAACGCAGTTCTAACTGCTGTTACTATCTCTGGCAGGGTATGTATGTTTTCAAGTGTGTCATCTAAGTCGGCAATGTGTTTAGCAATTGTACCTGCTGGAAACGCTGGACGTGCATCTAGTGCAGCAGCATCTAGGGCTTCTGGTTCACCCGCTACAAATACATCATCAGCCATTATTTGGCTTGCTGCTGCTAATGCGGTAGACTCATTAGCAAGTGCTTCATCAGCGTCATCTCTAGCGTCTTCTTCTGCTCCATCTGGAACTGGTGGTACGGCTACTAGATCAACATGGTCAGCGCCTGCAGCGGCAACTCCTGCTCCAGCTAAGCTTGCTGCGGTTGTTCTAAATAACCATGGAAGAACTGTCCGGCTAGATCGGGCAAAGGTGTTTCGTAGCCCTGGTGAAAAACGAGCTGCGAATTCTTGGCCGAAACTTCCTGTACGTTCAAATCCATTGCGTAATGCGGTTAGCTGTGAATTTTCTCCTGGTACCTCGCGTGCAACACTACGTGCAACATCACGTGTTGGCTGGAAATATAAGAAGTTTGACTGTGGACGAATACGTGGTTGGTGCGCCGCTGTGGTTGTAACGCGACGGAAAGCCGGGGTTAGATCTGTAGCTAAGGGGGCGGCTCCGCGGAAAATTCCTGGTACTATTCCTGGTACTATTCCAGTAACTCGACGAGTTGCTGCTGCTGCTGCTGATTCGGCCGCAAAGCCAAGAACCGCGGCAACAAGCACCATATTTTTAATAAAATTCTTCATATTCTTCCTCCGTTTGCGTTTAAAAACACTTTTTTCTGTAAAATCAATAGAGTAATTCTATTTGTATTAATTCTATCTTGTTTAAAATACAATGTCAAATAGAAACAATTTGCGTTTTACAACTATTTCTATGTGACACAAAAACAGTCTTTTTCGCATAAAAACCTCCATTCTTTGTAAAAATGATCGTCTGTGGGGAGTTTGGCCCTTTTCAGAGTGCTGGATGCTTGGGCATGCTGCAACCGGGGTTGGCCAGACAAAGAGGATTTATTGCGTACTGAAGCGTATTTTTTTTATTGTTCGAACGTGTTATTTGGGCAAATTCTTACTGTGTTAAACCTCGTAGCGCTTCTTGCTGGTAATCGTGAGTTGTTCAGATGTGCGTAAATATCAACAAAATATCGCACGCCCGGCCGCAACATTTATGGCATTGGTATTGCATTGAGCCCTCAGGGTCGTATAGCCGAAGATTTTTTGTTTGAACGGTTATGATTTTTTTCTCTCGGTAATGATTGCTTCTTGCTGCAAAAAAGTGTAGACCAAGAAGCGGTATAAGCAATCACTTTTAAGGAGAAAGGGTCTTGAATGAACAATCGATTTGCATGCGGAAAGACGCTCTTGCTACTTGCGATAGCCAGCGTTGGCGTAGGGCAGGAGCTTGCCGGGGCAGCCATTGTGCCATATGTTGTACCAGTTGTGAGATATTTTTGCCATAAAGATGGTGTGCCTGCAGATTGTAATGAGCCGCGGCTTAATGAGCTTTTGTGGGGGGGGGGGTATGGGGAACTTTCTGCCTATATTGATGCAGCTATGCAATCTGGTGATGGTGCTGTGCAAACCACGGTTGCACAGTGGATGAAGAAACAGAGCCTAATAGAAAATCCAGTATTGATGTATCAAATTGCTAGAAACGCTGTGAGTGATGCTAACATCCTGGCAACGGCGGGCAAAGGGATGCGTTCTGGTGGGCCTGAGGATGTACGGCCTACGCTTGTGTTGCTTATGAAATTTTGTTTGTACTACTACATAGATTCAATCGTCTGTTTGCGTGCTATGGCAAAAGTACGAAGCAATAAGTCTTTGGCGCGTGGCAGGATTGATTCATCCGTTAAAGAGCTGAGCGAAAAATCAGGTGAAATTTTTAACCGAGTCTTCATGAAGTGGAATATCCTGATGAGAGCGCAAGGTGCTCGAGAAGATTATTATGCTGATGTTGTGCGAGCTATTACCCGCGAGTGGGGGAATGCTACGTATCAGGCAAGTGCAATGATTCCCAGGTCTGATGGCCATGAACTATTGCGTGAACGTTTGCATGGGGCTGCATGGGTTTTTGGGGTTTCGCGCAATGTGCATCTTGGTACCACTGCCCACCGTTATGTAAAAAGCTGGCTTGGTGATTGGGTATCAACGGATGAACCCGGCGGGATTAAGTTTGGCACACCCGATGCTGTGTATCAAGAGTACCTTTCTTTAGTAGAAAACGATGAGCTTTTGGAGTGGTATAATGCATTGAGAAAAGAAGCGGTTTGTGCATTACGCGGGACAGAAACAGTTAAAGCTTTTTTTGAAGCGTTTAGCGTTTCAGCGCGTATTGTTGTTGAAGCTAGA
>JBIIJF010000036.1:0-7740 GCA_044234015.1 Candidatus Babeliales bacterium | reverse complement strand
GCCCTGGCCGGCGGCAGGCCGCCTATTTCCAGGGCAAATGGGAAGAATTATTGAGTGCGCACATAATCGCACTCTGGTCAACTCTGCATATCGTGCGGGGTGGCATGGGCAGCATCCCCAACAAAAAAGGGGCCGACTTTCGTCGACCCCTTTTCAAAATCAAAAGCAATTAACTGCAGGATTAGAACCCTACACCAGCCTTCAACCATGCGCCCCATTGTGAGAACACGCTGTTCTTGTTCGCGAATTCATACTTAGCACCAACGCCAAGCATCAGTGGGCAATCCCATTTTCTGAACACATAACCAGCAGAGCCGTTGATGGCGTTGCTGAATTGTGATGGGGTTGCTGCTGCTGCAACGTCAAGGTTGTCGTTGCTGAGCACTGCTGCTACACCGCCGTCAAAATGGGCAGCGGTTGTGATGTTGAATGCCGCTGCAGTGCTAAAGTTGCGAGCTGCCACACCGTAGGTGTTAGCTGCAAGTGAACCTTTACGGCTTACGCTTTCTGCTTCACGGAAGTAGAGGTCATAGCCAAGACCAAAGCTGAAGTTGCCATGGTTGTATGCAAGACCAAGCGCGCCTTCTAATTGGCTGCCTGGGGTTACATTAACCGCCATGGTGGTAACGTTTGCTGCTGGAACGAGTGATGCAACTGTATCTTTACCAAGTGTATGGTATTGGCCAAGATTTCTGCCCTTCAAGCCAAGGGTACGAACACTGCTGTTTTCAAACAGGTAGCGGTACTTAAGGGCTGCGCATACGCCCAAGTTTCTGTCGCCATTGCTCCAGAGATTTGCATGAGCGTGCAAGTCGCCGCCAAGACCAAAGTATTTACCGTTACCAACAATTGGTTGGAACAGGTAAACGCCATTAGATTCGTTACCGGTTGGTACAGTGAGCGCAACTGCAAGGCCTGCACTGTATTTTTTTGAATGCAGGAAGTTGTAACCCAAAGACAAATCAATATCAGCAACGCCTGTTTCAGACTGCTTGCCAGCAACTTTGCCGTATTTGAGAGCTTCTGTGACGCTGTTAGCAGTATTGTTTGCCGTACCAGCTAGGTAGCCTGTGAGTGTTGCATCGTTTATGTTCAAACGCACATTGTTTTCAACGCGAGCCACTGGCATGCCAGCATGGAAGTAAAGACCCTTGAGGATCTTACGCAAATCTTGGTGGTAGTCAAGGCGAACGCCCATAACTTCTTGACGAGGATTAAGCGCCATGTTGATCGCAGCACCATCTGCGACACCAGCAGCGTTGTGATAAATGTAGCCAGCATCAAGATCAGATGTCGCGGCAACGGGGTTTCCGACAGCAACACGCGTTACATTTATCGTTGATTTGTTGTTTGCCAAGAAGTACTTACCTTGCTCGCCGCCGTCAACTGACTGCTGCCAGAAACCGGTTACAGCAACGCTAGCACCAAAGCGATCATCGCCTTTGTGGTTCACGAGCTCACCGAATGTGCTCCATGCCATTGGCATGTTCAAACCTGCAGCGCGTGGGCTCAGGTATGTTCTGTTTGTTGAGCCGGATGTGTCAGCTTGAAGATGTGCTGCGCTTAACGTAAGGGCAGCTACCAGAAGACTTTTTAACATTTTATTCATAATTCTCGTACCTCACACATGTAATTAAAACTGTATGTTATACGTCATAACGATCTGCCGCTCGGCAGAATGATCGTCGCGCATTCATTACTACTATTGCTAAATGACTATTTTATTGTCAATAAAACGATGTGATTGCTTTTGCAAGCCTCCTCTCTTTTCCTTTTTACGACTAGTGGCACGAACTGATTTCTCCGTCACTGGTATGCGTGATGTGGCGCATGCAGCTTGACAAGCTTTGTTTTTCATGGTGCGAACTAATTCGAGTGAAATCAGGTTAGCGAAAGTGGTCTGACATAGCAAGTTTTTTTTGTTATGTCCACTTGTTGCGGGTTTGCGATACGGCTAAACGCATGAGTAGATCGGCTAATGGAGCATGTTTGGAGGGGGATTGGTTGCGTTTGGTTTTGCTCAAAAAGAATGGGCCAGCGTGTGCGAGCCCATTCTTTTGGTGGGCTAAAAAATAGATGGGTTTAGAAGCTGATGCCAGCTTTGCCCCACACGGTCCACTGTTCCAGCATGTTGTTGCGAGCAGCAAATTCATATGAGCCACCAACAGCAACCATGACCGGAGTGTTGTTTGCCATGGTGTTGATGCCAAGTGAAAGATACGCACTGTGGCTCAGGCCACCTTCGCTGCGTACTGCTGCAAGATCAAGATCAGCTTGATTGAGTGCGGTACCACCAGCAAATACGTTGCCGGTGTCAAAGTCACGATTTGCAACAGCGTACACACCATCAGCAAATGCATCGCGGAGGCGAACGCCTTCTTGATGACGAGAGAACAAATTGTAGCCAGCATCAACAGTGAGCTTACGCCATTCGTAAGAAAGGCCAGCCATCAAATCAGTTTGGTGTCCTGGGGTAACATCAAGCGCTTGGGTCAAAACGTTTGCAGCTGGAATGAGAGGGGTGTCTGCTGGACTCCCAATTTTCCCAAGCAAATGGTACTGACCAAAGTTGCGTCCAACGATGCCGAGCGTGCGCGTCTCTACACCTTCAAACAGGTAGCGGTAACGGACGGCGCTGTGGAACTCAAGGCTGTGGTGTTTGTGTTTGAACAACTCAACACTCAAAGCACCTTGGGCGCCAAGAGCAAAGTGATGGCCATTGCCGCAGATTGGTTGGAACACATATTTGCCATCCGGTGTGTTGCCACTTGGCAAGCTGCCGCCAAGGCCAACGCGGAGCATGCCCCACTTGCCGGAAGTAATGTCGTAGTTCAGTTCAAGGTCAACGTCTGCAACGCCAGTGATGCGTTGGTCACCGATGAGAGCATTTTGGAGATAGGCTTGGTCGTTGCCTGCCCCAGTGGTATTCAAATGTTGTCCTGAAAAATAATTAGAAGCAAATTTTTGTTGGTCTGCGGTAGAGCCAGTGATTATTTTATTCAGGTGATGCTGAATGTGTACAATAGGAGCAGAGACATGGAAATGTAAGCCTTTGATCATGCGGCTCAGGTCGTGGTCGTAGTCAACGCGAACGCCGTACGATGAACGTTCTGGGGCAAGCTTCATACTGGCGTTTTCTCCATAAAAACCTCCTCCTCCTCCTCCTGCTGCTGTGTTATTGTGTATGATCCAACCAAAATCAAGATCAAGGGCTGGATTGACTGGAGCTGCGGCGGCGCCGTATTCAAACTTCACAGAATCTTTGCCACCAAACAAGAACAAACGTCCAAGTTCTTTGCCATTTTCTGAGCGTTGAAAAAAGGCAGTGCCCTGAAAAGTTCCCAGCCATGCATTTTTGTCTGGTGAACGGTCGAGGTTGTGGAGCACGGTATTTTCTAGCGTGATGTGCCCGCCCTGTGGGCGGAAGGAGGCATGCGTTTTGTTGGTAAAACGGATTGCCTGCACCTGCGCTGCACTGATGGCAAGCAGGGTTAAAAGAATCTTAAATGAGCATCTCTTCATGAACGTACCCCATATCTTTGATACGTTAAACTGATAACAACACAGTGAATTTGGCATATTTCACAACGATGTCAGATTGGGTTGGGCTGTGTCAATATTTTCTCGTAGTCACAGAATTGTTCGATCTTGCTTCGCGCTCGCGCGTTTGTATCGACACGTGGTGGGGGAGCCTAATTTTTGCTACACTGCTCCCGCCGATACTGGGTGTTGTTGGTGAAGAGCGAGAGAGTTTAATGTTGAGGAGATAAAAATGTCCGGAAAAAGATTGCAAAAATTGCCGATAGGCATTCAGAGCTTTGAACAGTTGCGTACCGATAACTATCTGTACGTCGACAAAACCGAGCACGTTTACAATCTGGCTACCAATGGGACTGCTTATTTTTTATCTCGTCCACGTCGCTTTGGTAAATCAATGCTTTGCAGTACATTCCGTGCTCTTTTTGAAGGCAAAAAGCATCTGTTCAAAGGCACGTGGATTGCAAGCAGTGACTGGGAATGGAAAAGCTATCCGATTATTTATTTAAGTTTTACGAGTATTCCTCGCCCAACGACAGAAGATTTCAGCGAAAATATTAAGCAACGATTAAAAGCAATTGCTCTGCAGTACGGGGTGACCGTGGTGCCTGAAATCAAAACACCAGGGGGGATGCTTGCATGGCTCATCGAGCAACTTGCTGCAATTGGGCCTGTGGTGATGATTGTTGATGAGTACGATAAACCGATGATTAGCAACCTGCAAAATATTGATATGCTCAATCCAATGCGTGACGTGCTCAAAGAGTTTTATGAGCCGGTCAAAGATTGCGGTGAAATGATGCGCTTCTTGTTTATTACGGGCGTTGGCCAGTTTTCAAAGGTCTCGATCTTTTCTGCGCTCAATCATTTAAATACTCTTTCAGACTCGCCAAAAGCAGCCACCATCTGTGGGTACACACAAAACGAACTAGAGCACCGTTTTGCTGAGCATTTTAAAGCATCTGAAGAAATCCTTGGTTATGATCATGACCACATGCTTGCTGAAATAAAAAACTGGTACAATGGCTACAGTTTTATTGCGCCAAGTACCAGATCTGAGCGCGTGTACAATCCTTTTTCTGTACTTAATTTTTTTGATAA
Organism: Candidatus Babeliales bacterium; assembly: GCA_044234015.1. GTDB lineage: Bacteria > Babelota > Babeliae > Babelales > RVW-14 > CAIKAH01. The sequence continues at coordinate 3,102 of JBIIJF010000036.1, read as the reverse complement.
AAGTAAATTCAAAAATTATTGGTTTGAAAGTGGCACGCCAAGTTTTGCGATCGACTACTTCAAACAAAATATCTTTACAGTTGCTGATTTTGAACAAGTAAGAGCAACGGAAACACAGCTCAGTGCGATTGTTCCAGAAAAGCTGGACCTGACCACCGTTTTGTACCAAACAGGCTACTTGACCATAAAAAATTATGAGGATCGGCAGTATGTTTTGGGTTTTCCCAATCAGGAGATTGCCGAGTCGTGTGCTGAAGCACTCGCCCAGTTTATTGCGCCACAGGCTAGCAACTATTTTATGGATTTTTCACAACAACTCACCAAACTTTTTACCAAAAGCACGCTCACTGAAGCCTCTCTCTTGGCCATCATGAAGAAAATATGCGCGGAGATCCCGAGCTCCATTGGACCAACCAATGAACGTGGCTTTCAATTAGTGTTCTGGCTCATTCTCAAAATGTCTGGCCTCAACATTGAGGTCGAACGCCCGACGGCGCTTGGCAGGCTTGATACCGTTATTTTAGTGGGGAATCGAGCATACATTTTTGAACTCAAGATTCGTGGCACGGCAAAAAAGGCTATCGATCAGATCGAAGAGCGCCGCTACGATGAGCCGTATCGTAATCGTGGTTTGGCTATCACCAAAATTGGCATGTTATTTGATGCCAGCGATGAGGTGAGAACCATCACCGAGTTAAAAATTGAAACAGAGTAAATTCCTATGCTTTTTCTTATTTTTATTGCAGTAGCACAAATAATATTAGAAGTCCTTCCCGTCAGCTCATCTGGGCACCTGAATCTTCTTGCCCGTGTGCTCGAGCAGTTCTGCGTTGCAGTGCCATCCCGTGCAGAATACTTTGATGAATTTTTACATCTGTACACCATCGTTGTGGTGCTCATTTTTTTTCGTGGGGTTTGGGTACCTGTAGTACGCCGTCTGTGGGCAATGATTATGATGAAAATCGTAGGCAAACCACTGCGTGAAAGCCAAAAAAATTTATTACATATTCTTGTTCGGCTTTTGGGTATGCTGCTGCTGACAACGCTGGTGACGACAGTGGCATATTTTTTTTGCAAGGAGGTTTTTGTTTCATCTACGTGGCAACATGCACCGCATCTGCTCATGCTTGGCTTTTCCTGCACAGCAACGCTTCTCTACACAAGTATTGTTCCGCTAGCTTTTCGTCCTGAAAAAAAATCTCCATGGCAGACCCTTCTGTTAACGCTTGGCATTGCATGCGCGCAGGCTTGTGCAGTGTTGCCAGGGATCTCTCGTTTTGCAGCAACTACAATGATGGGCATGGCCCTTGGCCTTTCGCCTCGCCGTGCGGTGCAATGGTCATGGGTGATTTTTGTCCCTCTCATGACAGGTGCTGGTCTGGTGCACGGTGTGTGGGGACTATTGATTAAGCAGCATGATTATGCCGTGCTTGCTCCAGGCATGGTGGCTGCTTGCACGCTAGCAGCAGTGGTAAGTTATGGTTTGTTTGCTTTTGTGTATCGCCTGTTTGAACGACGCCAGGTATGGGCCATAGGCCTTTATATGCTGCTGCCAATCATAACCATCTGGTTTGTGCAGATAAAGTAGCACTCCTTCGCGGATACTTGCCGTTCTCGTCTGCTTCTTTTTACACTGAGAAAAATTATTAACGGGGGGATGAAGAATGCAGATGAAAAAAGAAAAAATCGATTATCGTCGTGAAGCGTTGCAGGTTGTTGGCTGGCTGTGCTTGGCCATCACCGTGCTTGCCGTGCTCTCTTTTAATCCAGAAGACCACACCCTGTTTTATGTTTCCAGTGGGAATGTTGCCATCACCAATTGGTGTGGCCTGATTGGCGCTCAGCTAGCTGGACTCTTTTTCTATTTGTTTGGCAGTGCCAGCTACGCCTTACTTGGTGTTTTACTGTTGCCAATCTACCGCTTTATGCGCAAAGAAAAACGCATTTCACCGGCTTCAACCATGCTCCGTGTGATTGGGGTTGTGCTCACCGTTGCCGCACTGGGTGGCTTGTACCAGCTCGATCTGCATGCGATTCCTGCTGGTGGTATGCTTGGTGGCTATGCATCTCAGGGGCTAGGGATTATTCTTGGCTTTACCGGCAGCATGCTGATGCTCTGGGGTATGTTGTGGGTGCAGATGATTTTGCTTATGCGGCTGCCACTGCTCCCTGCAATGCGGTACGTGGCGATGCTTGCCTGGCAGGGTGTGGCAGGTGTTGCCGTTGGTGCCTGGCTGTCTGTTAAAAAAATAGTAACGTGGAGAAGAAGCAAAGTAACCGCAGAAACTGAGGATGATTTTGCTGATGTTTTGCAGGCTGCAGGTGCTGTGAGGACCGCGTCATTCCAGGAGCCGGCAGAAGAGCCCGCTGCAGAAGAGGGAACGCCAGAGATTTTTGAACGTATGGCCGCAGTAACCGTGCGTATGCGCTTTGAGCAGCAGCACTTTTTTAAATGGACGTACACGCGCTTGCCAAACAGTGTGCTGGGAAAAAATCAGTTTGTTGCGGGGGCTGATGGTGTGGTGCCGCATCAGATAATTATTGATGCATATGCCGCGCTCCAAAAAAAGACCTTTAAGTTGCCTGACGTAAGCTTTTTTGCAAAGCAAATAGAAGAGGCAAGTACAGCAGAAGAAGCTGCGCTTACCGCAAAGCGTGCTGAAAAAATTACAGAAAAATTACGCCACTTTGGGGTGAATGGTTCTGTGTCTGGCATTAACATTGGGCCTGTGGTAACGATGTACGAATACAAACCAGACATCAACAGTAAAATTAGCAAAATTGTTGGCCTGGAAGATGATTTGGCTATGGCGCTGACAGCGCAGAGCATGCGCATAATTGCGCCCATCCCAGGCAAGAACGCAGTTGGTTTTGAAATTGCAAACACGCACCGCCGCATGGTTCTTTTTTCACAGGTGCTTGCTTCCAAAGAGTATCAAGAGAGCAAGGCCCACCTGCCTCTCATTTTTGGTGTTGATGCCATTGGTAATTTTGTGGTGGAAGATCTTGCTGCAACGCCACACTTGCTCGTTGGTGGATCAACCGGGGCAGGAAAGTCTGTTGCATTGAACGTGATGCTTTTAAGTTTGCTGTGCAAGCGTA
>JBIIJF010000035.1:0-7784 GCA_044234015.1 Candidatus Babeliales bacterium | reverse complement strand
AGTAGACGTTGGTCATAAGATTGCAGATTGGGACAGCTTTAAGGTCATTATGACCGAAAAAACCGGTACTGCTCACTACGTTGATCTGATTGAAAATGTTACCTTTCAAGAACAGTTTGACGAAGACTCATCAAAGCCTAACAGGATCATTCTTGAGCGCCGCGATGATAAACGTCAGCCATACATTGCTGTTTCAAGTGGCCCAGAATCAGAAGAGACACGCTACTACGTACCAACTGGCGCTATATTAATGGTTAATGACGGCCAAGAAGTACTTCCAGGTGACTTACTTGCGAAGCTACCTCGTGAAGAAAAGCGTACTAAGGATATTACCGGGGGCCTTCCTCGTGTTGCCGAGCTTTTTGAAGCTCGTATTCCAAAAGATACTGCTATTCTTGCCGAAACAGATGGCGTGTTGCGCTTTGGTGGTCTGCACCGCGGTCAACGGCGTATTACCATTACTACCGATGATGGTGAGATCTCTGAGTACAGCGTACCTCGTAGTCGTCACTTGAACGTAGAAGATGGTGAACGAGTTAAAGCTGGTGACACCCTTACAACTGGTGTACCAAACGTACACGATATTCTGCGCATTTTGGGACCGGATGAAGTGCAAAAATACTTAGTTCGTGAAATTCAAGAAATTTACACCCTGCAAGGCGTTGATATCAACGACAAACACATCGAGCTCATCGTTCGCCAGATGCTACGTAAAGTGCGCATTCTGGAGGCAGGCGACACCCGTTTTGTTGCCGGTGACCGCGTCGACCGCTTCTTATTACAGACTGTAAACAAAGCAACAGTAGCGGATGGTAAAAAACCAGCCTCTGTTCGCCCTATTTTAATGGGTATTACAAAGGCATCTCTTGGCACTGAGAGCTTCATTTCAGCAGCTTCATTCCAAGAAACAACACGCGTTTTAACAGAAGCTTCATTAGTTGGTCAAGTTGACTACCTCTATGGGTTGAAAGAAAACGTGGTAATTGGTAAACTAATTCCTGCTGGTACTGGTATTCCTAGTTTTAAGGCAAAATACATTGGTGAAGAAATATCAGAATTAGAAAAACAGGCACGAGCTGAAGAGCTTCTTGAAATAGGCTTAGAGGCAGTGTCGTTAACAAAATAAATGGATTAAAAGGGCGCGTAGCTCAGTTGGTAGAGCATCGCTTTGACGTAGCGAGGGTCAGTGGTTCGAATCCGCTCGCGCCTACCATAAAAAACAGTATAGGAACAATATGATTCGTCCAGAAGTAAAAGCAAAAATCATCAAAGCATTTGGCAAATCACCAAATGATGTTGGGTCTTGCGAAGTCCAAATCGCTCTGCTTTCAGAGCGTATTAATCAAATCTCACTCCACCTTAAAACAGCAAAAAAAGATTACGCCTCTCTGCGTGGTTTGATGATGCTCCTTGGTAAGCGCCGTTCTTTCTATAATTACCTTAAGAAAAACAACGAAGCTTCCTACAATAACGTAATGCAATCACTTAAAACGCATGGATTAGTGTAATATGCACAAAATATTTAACCTCCCAGAGTGTGGAATTGAGGTAGAAATAGGCCGCTACGCTCGCCAAGCAGACGGCGCTGTATGGATCAAAGCAGGGAACTGCGTTGTACTGTGCACTGCTGTTGCCTCAAAAGAGCCTAAAGACATTCTTGGTTTTTTCCCTCTGACGGTTGAATATCGCGAGCGAACCTCTGCAGCAGGCAGAATTCCTGGCGGCTATTTTAAGCGTGAAGGCAAACTAAGCGATGCTGAGGTTCTGATTTCCCGTTTAATTGACCGCCCAATCAGACCACTTTTTCCATCAACGTATTTCAACGAAGTACAGTTGATGTCAACCGTCTACTCATCTGATGGGCAGTTTCCTACCGGTATTCTTTCTATCATTGGATCATCACTTGCTTTAGCAATTTCGCCAGCGCCATTCCTTGGCCCCGTTGGGGCTGTTATGGCAACGCGCATTAATAATGCCTGGAAGTTTAATCCAACCTTTGAAGAACTTGCTGACGCAGATACAAGCATCACGATTGCTGGTACCAAAAATGGTATTTGCATGGTTGAAGGGCATTGTAACAATCTACCAGAAAAAGACCTCGTTGAATTACTCTTCGTTGCACACGAAGAAATAAAAAAACAGATCGTTTGGCAGGAGTCTATTGTCCAAGAGCTCAAAATAGTAAAAACAGAACCAGCAGCAACCATTGATTGGGCTGATTGGAAAAAACGCGTTTTAGCGGCTTTGCCTGCTAACTTTGGCGAACAGCTTTTTGAAGCAACCAAGGTTGAACGCAGTGACGGTGTGGACGCTATTAAAAAGACTATGCTTGAATCTTTTAAAGAAGATATAAAAGAAGGTAAAATCAATGCTGGTTCATTGAACTTCATTTTTGATTCGCTCAAAAAAGAAGTTTTGCCTGATCTTATTTCTGCAAAAAATGCTCGTGTTGATGGTCGTCCGTTTAATCAGGTTCGTCCAATTGAAGTTAGCGTTGGCGCGCTTCCTTGCGTTCACGGCTCTGCGTTATTTCAGCGTGGCGAAACACAAGTACTTGCAAGCGTTACACTTGGAACCGGCCAAGATGCACAAAAAATTGATTCGCTGATTGGTGGTGCTCAAGAGCGCGAGTTCATGCTTCACTACAACTTTCCTCCATTTGCTACTGGCGAAGTTAAGCCACTGCGTGGTGCTGGTCGTCGTGAAATTGGACATGGATTCTTGGCAGAAACGTCTTTCTTAAACGTGCTCCCTAAGAGCGACACATTCCCTTATGTACTTCGTTCTGTTTGTGACGTACTAGAGTCTAACGGTTCATCGTCAATGGCTACTGTATGCGCCACAACAATGGCTCTTATGGATGCAGGCGTTCCAATCACTGAAATGGTTGGCGGCGTTGCTATGGGCCTTATCCGTGACTCAAAAGACAACCTACACGTCCTGACTGACATCCTCGGCATGGAAGATGCGCTTGGCCTAATGGACTTTAAAGTTGTTGGCTCTGAGCGCGGTATCCTTGCTTTCCAACTTGATATCAAAGACAAAATGGGCCTGACCCGTGAACTGTTGATCAACGCTCTTGAGCATGCACGTGTTGCACGGTTGCATATTCTTGGCGAAATGAAAAAAGTAATGACCGCGCCTCGTGCAGAACTTTCTCGCCTTGCGCCACGCGTTACTTCATTCAAGGTTCCTTCAGATAAAATTGGTTTGATTATTGGTCCAGGTGGCAAAAATATTAAAGAAATTATTGCTCAAACCGGCACCCAAATTGACATTGAAGACGATGGCACCGTTAAAATTTATTCAAAAACTGGTGATGGTGCAGCTGAAGCTGAGAATTGGATACGTGTGCTTTGTGGCGATATTGAAATTGGCTCCATTTTTAACGGCACCGTAAAACGCGTTGCTGATTTTGGCCTTATTGTTGAGCTTGTCTCTGGCAAAGAGGGCATGGTGCACATTTCAACCATTGCACGCAGCAAGCAAAATAGCCTACCTAATCTAGTCAAACTCAATGACAAGTTGTCTGTACGGGTTGTCGCGATTGACAGAGAGACCGGTAGAATTAAACTCATCTCCCCTGAGCTTGAAAAATCGTAAGGGCTGATGTGTCTTTTAAGCGTACTGATGGGAGAGCATTACATGAAGTCCGCCCCATAAGCATTACTCTTGATGCCTATGGCTATGCGCAAGCTTCTATTCTTTACGCTCAAGGAAACACCAAAGTATTATGTGGGGTTACGCTTCAACAAGGCGTACCCCCCTTTCTTAAAGGCCAACGTACCGGGTGGCTCAATGCAGAATATGCAATGCTTCCAGGGGCCACACATCAACGCTCACAGCGCGATGGCACACAGGCTCAGCGCAATCCTCGCAGCGTAGAAATCTCACGCCTTATTGGAAGATGCCTCAGGCCAAGTGTCAATCTGAATGCTATTGGCGAACGAACGATTGTTATTGATTGCGACGTTCTTCAAGCAGATGGCAGCACAAGAGTTGCTTGCATTACTGCTGCAAGCATGGCGCTGTCTCTTGCAGCAAAACGCTGGGTAGAACAAGGAATCTTTAGTGAGTCTATTGTAACCATGCAAATTGCCGCTGTTTCGGTTGGCATTATTCAAAATGAAGTATGTGCTGATATTTCATTTGAAGAAGATTCTCGAGCAGATGTAGATTTTAATATTATCTTGAATGATCAAGGACACATTTTAGAGCTGCAAGGCACGGCAGAAAAGCACCCGTTGAGCTGGGATCGGTTTGACCAAATCAAGGAATGCGCACAAGTAGCGATCAAACATATTTTTTCACATACAGCAACAAAACATAGACAGACGCCCTCCCCTGCGCCAAGCAGTATTAATACCAACAAATCTTTCCCATTTAGTCTTGGCAACCGCTTAGTAAAGCCATAATGCAGCGAGCTTATGGCATGAAAGCTTCTGCACGCATGTTATTTATCAACTGGGCAATACTCTCTTTCTGTCTCGTGCTTACTAGCTGTTCCAAGCAATCCATTATTTCACAAGAAACACCCCTTTTTATTCTCTTTCCAAAGAATACGCATGTTTTTGAAGACATCTCGCCAGTTCTCTATGAAGCAATTCATCAGCAATTTTTACGTACTGGTTTTGCCTTAGCCGATAAACCAAGCCATGCATACCAGCTAATTACGCATATCATTTCTTTTGATACCATTGAAAAAAACGTATCCCCTGAGATTATTTTATTATCGTATCATGTCCGTATGACTTGCAAGATACGAGTCCTTAACTACGCAGCTGAAGAAGTTTTTGCAACAACAATTGCCTGCGAAACACTTATCAATAAACCACGCAATCCTTCGTTTAACGATGACTTTATACACTACGGACATCAGCAATTAGCAACACGTGCCGCTCGATTGATCCAACAAAAATTCCTTGCTAAACTTGGGCACATTTTTAGCTCATTACGGTAGGTACGGTAACATGTATGAATTTTAAAGAATTTTTGACACAAGCTCGCAATACATCATTTTGGCAGCAAAAACACGCTTTTTGTTTTACTGGAACGGAACATTCATTCAGATTTTTCACACAGCTTTTTACTCTTCTGAAACAATACAATGTCCTTGGGCTGCCATACCAACATATCGATTCGTTTGGCCGCGAAAAACGTGAACTGCATGGGTTATTAAACCAGTCGATGCTTGGCAACAACTCTTTTTTCTGGCTTGGCAATCTAAGTGAAGAGCGAGAGTCAAAAGCAGCCGCAGCCTTTAAAGAGTTTGCCTGCCTATATACGGGACCACATACCATTTCCTTTTTTATAGAAACAGATCAATTACCAAAGGCCCCTGTTGCCCAGGTTATTCAGCTGCCAAGCATGCTTGATTATTATGAATTTATAGCACTAGCTACTTTTTTTCAGTTTACAGATGTTAAAAAGTTAGTGCTTGTTGATGAGCTTTTTAATAATCATAAACAACCGTTAACACGATGCCTTGAGTTTCTTGACTATGTAAGCCTTGCAAGCAGCAAAAATCCTGCAGAGTTCACAGCATACCTGAACATCATGTATGAGAATGAAACTTCATTACAGCAGCTTGCGGGCTGTTTTTTTGCTAAACAAGAGAAAGCTTTTTTTGCTCATTGGCACGCCGTACAAAATACCTATCCAGCTATTTTCTGGGTTATTTTTTGGTCAGAACAGCTATGGAGAGCAATTCACGTAACACAATTTATGCGCCAAAAGCAGTTTGCTCTAGCAAAAAAAATGAGCTACCGCTTACCGTATGTCTTTATCAGTCAAGACTGGCAGCAGTCAAACTTGCGTGAGTTAATTCAAGCCCACGCATTTTTATATCAGATTGATTTCGCTATAAAAACTGGCTCATCTTTTTGTAGCCAAGATTTATTTTTTACATATTACTTTGCTGGACTTTTTGCTAAAGAAAGTGCTAATGACCCTTTATGAACTCTTAAATCGTGAAATTAAACGGATGGCAACAGGTATTGGACATAACAGCAAAGGCAACATCCATCCACTCATTATGAACGAAATAGAAACGTACATTATCGAAATCGTCTTGCGTGAAACAGGATACAATCACCTTGCAGCTGCAAAAATGCTTGGAATCAGTCGCAGTACTCTGTATCGTAAAATAGCCACGTTAAAAATAGCCACCCATAGCGACCAAGAATCAGGTGCATCCGTACTCTAAAACCAAATGGAGAATAATGTCACGGAGTAAATCTTCTGTTGCTTATCTAATAGTCCTGTTTATGGCCGCATATACACCGATATTGGGAGAAATACCAACCATGCCACACCTTGCCCCCGCCCCAGAATATATTGATACCTTCAAAGAGATTGCCGTCGTTTACGATGCAAGCCTACCCAAAGAGTTCAATCTTCTATCACCAGAAGAGCGCATTTTTGTTTATTACATCTATCGCGCAAGTCTTCCTGGTAATTTAATCTGCACTGACCAAATGCACCGCAATGGGGTCGAAATACAGCATATTTTCCAGACTGTCCTTGATGCAGAAGACAATCTTTTAACACTATTTAAAAAACATTCTCCCAGCATCAACGGAATCAATATCCCTAAATTTATGCAACAAGTTAGAACCTATTTGGTCTATTTATGGGGTAACCATGGCCAATATTTTCTCCGTGAACATGCTGATTCAAAACGCACCCCAGAGCGCCTTGGACTAAATAAGCTTACTCAGCAAAACCTAGTAACTATTTTATCTGCAATAGAGCAGCCTGCATTGGTATCGCGTGTGCAGGAATTAGCGGCAGTTCTCTTTGATACTGCATACCAGGCCACAGGTACCGTGCCAAATAATATTCAAGAAAGTGCTCATAATTTTTACGGGGCCGGCTTTAGCGAAGAAGATTATGCTACATTAAGTACTGAACAACGCTCAGGCATCAACAGCTATTTTGAAATTGTACCTACAGCAACGGGCAAAAAAGTAGTGAAAAAACCATATGCTGTTGGCGCAAAGTATGACCAAGAGTTAAGTACCGCAGTCTTTTGGCTCCAAAAAGCTCTTGATCACGCTCTGCTGTTTCCTGTTTTGTTTGATTTCCACCTCACCAAAAGCCTTGAATTTCTTATCGCCTACTTAACAACTGGCGATGAAGAGCTATTCAAACAGCATTCTATTGAATGGCTACAAACAAATAGCCGCATCGACTACTGCTTTGGTTTCATAGAAACATATGATGACCCTAAAAATCAACGGGGCACATTTCAGGCTGAAGCAACGATTCGTAGTATTACCCTTGAGCACGTGAGCGCAATATTGCCTGCAATTGAGGGAGCTCTTCCTGTCGACCGAGAGTTCAAACGTGATCTATCGGGCAAACATTTGCACCTTCCAAATGCATCAATCAACACAAAAATATTTGGGGCCGGTGGCCTTGGCCCCATGCAAATTACCGCAGCATACTGCCTGCCAAATTATGAAGAAATTCGCTCAACACACGGCTCCAAGCAAGTGATCTATCCATCTAGTAAATCACTTGGCGGCCTTATCAATCCACGCCTCAGTAAGCGACTATTTTTTGGGCCTAAAGAAACAGAGTGGCTAGACGAGCATGATCACAACCAAGAATTCCTTCATGAGTTGTGGGACATTCATTGCATTTTACATGAGACACTTGGCCATGGTAGCGGCAAACTTGGCATGCATACCTGCACGGCAGATGAAGTTGATCTTAGCTGTAGCAGCACAGCGCACCAACCTGGCGAAACCTATCCGGTAACATCAGAAAACCTAGCAGAT
>JBIIJF010000068.1:0-5139 GCA_044234015.1 Candidatus Babeliales bacterium | reverse complement strand
AGTTCGAAGAAGACTATGATATGGCTGCGCTTAATGCGATGAGCGGGGATAAATATCAGCTACGCGTTCCCTCTAATCTGTTGGCAGAGGGATTGCAACACGTTGCCGAGCCTCTTTGGAAAAATACGAAAGCGCCCTCAGGACGGGATGTGTTGTATTTGTTGCCGCATAAAATTACAGCCTTAGAGTATGGCGGTATATCGGCCAAGTTTTTCTTTAATATGACTAATCGCATGAAGGTTACTGTTCACGATTTGTTCTCTTTGCCGTCAATGAACAACACAGCGATTAAGAACATGATTACAACCCTTATTCCTGCTGGGGATGCGCACTTGTTCGAGCAATTGGTACCGCTGTTTCAAAAGATTACCTTGCAGGAGCGTAAGGCAGGTGTTTTGTTGCAGGGGGGTGCTATTAAAGGGCCGATTACGGTGCAGCTGGCGACCTCATTGCAGCTCGGAGAACGCAACTTTTGGCTTAGCAAGAATGATCAGGTATTCATTGAAGAGCTCTTTAAAGATGTTATTGTTGGGGACTTGGATCAGAAAGATTTATATAAAATTCGTACCGGTCTTGGTGATACCAGATTGAAAATTGGGCTTAATACGTTGAATATGAGCAGTTTTCAGCATGATGTTGGCTTTGAGTTGATTCTACCAACCAGCAAGCTAACGCAATCAGAAAAAGTTAGCCTGGGGATTGCTGAGGTATCATTTGACGGAAGTCCAGAGCAACTTAAAAATCAAGCAATGCGGTCGTTAATGTCCGTGCGTGATTATTTGCTTGAACCCCGCCTGGGTAATGGTGGCCATTTTGGTCTGGGGTGCTATGCTGAGCAAAAAATAGGCCTGTTCCATGATTTTATTCATCTCTGGATCAGGGCTTCCTATGATATTTTTTTGCAGAGCGAAGAGGAGCGGTTGTTTATGTTTCAAACAACGCTGAAACCAGAAAACTTGGCAGCGTCGGGGAGTCCTGCTTCCTTGCTTGACCTTGTTGATCAAACAATTAACAATCGCGTTGTGACACAATTTATCAGGGAGTATGTATTACCATCCTCCTTTAAATCAACAGTTAAGCCAGGCGATGTGACCAATGTGGTAATTGCTATAACGGCTGACTGGAGCAAAAAGTGGCGTAGCGCTTGGGGCTATGATTTTTATGCCCAACGTGAAGAAATTATTAGAAGTATCCATAACACCAGTGTAGACTTGCGTGATCTGCGGTATGAAGATGCTCAGTCACCAAGTGTTTACCAGCATAAGTTTTTTAGTGAAACACTGTACCAACATAAAACACAAAAGAGTGATCTTGGTATAGGATTTGGCAGCGATGTTACGGTTGCTAGTAGGCGGATTGGCGCTGATTGGACCGTTTATTTTAAACTAGCGGCTACATTTTAAGATACGAGGAGAATGTGTATGAATAAGAATATTACAAAGAGTTTATTGGGATTAGCGCTGAGTGGTTGGATTGCACTTTCTGCGACAGCAGCTCATGGTTCTGTAAAAAAATTGAACAACTCAATGGTAAGTACTATTGATGCTATTTTTACAGCAAACCCAGATTTTGCAGCTGGCATTATCATTAAGCTTGATATCTCATGTATGGCAGGCAAGCGCGTTTTGCATGATCTACCTAATATGCAGGATGCACAAGTTCCTGAGCGCTTAGCTCGTGTTCTTGGGCCTGTTCTTGAGTATCTTGGTGATCTTAAACAACAGAAAAATTTTATTGAGCCACTGATTAAAGAAAGCTTTGGTGATAATCGATACGCTACAAGTATTATGTCTGAGATGTTGGCAACAACAATGAGCCTGGAATCATTTTTCGCTGGCCGTATCAAAACTAAAACTGACTTGGCAACTATTTGTCATGAACTAGTGGACTTTTTCCAGGATTTAAAAAACAGCCTTTCTGGCTCGTATCTTGCATTAGCTGAGCAAAAAAAATTAGCGCTTAAGAAAGCAACTGCTATGGCAAAAGCCTCGCATGGTGTGACTAAAAGCTAAAATAAGGTTTAAAAAATAATCCAAAGAGGGCTTTAGCATTGACAGTAGAATCTTTCACCGAGCTCTCTGGCACTATTGAGCGCGTCTTGTTTAAAAGTGCAGAAAATGGATTTACGGTATTTTTGCTCAAGATTCCGGCGCAAGAACCTATTGTAATCAAGGGCTACACGGGGCAGTTGCACCAGGGATCACAAGTTGTGGTCAAAGGCACCTGGGGCATGCATCCTAAATTTGGTAAACAGCTGAATGCTGTTGAATGTATTGCCCATCAACCAACAACACGCGATGGGGTGCTCAAATATTTATCTTCTGGGCTTATCAAAGGGATAGGGCCATCGTTTGCAGAGCGTTTAGTTAATGCATTTGGCGAAAAAACCCTTGATATTATTGAAAGTGAACCTAACCGGTTACTCTCTGTTGAGGGTGTTGGCCCTAAGCGCCTTGAGTCTATTGTTATTGCCTGGCAAGATCAAAAAGAAGTTGCCCGTGTGATGCTCTTCCTCCGGTCTAAGGATGTTTCTCCCGCCTATGCCGCAAAAATTTATAAGACCTACGGGAATAGTGCTATTGAAAAAATGCAAGAAAACCCCTATCGACTGGTGGATGATATTTGGGGTGTTGGTTTTAAGACGGCTGATCAGATAGCATTAAAGCTTGGTTTGGAGCGTTTTTCGCTACCACGCATCAAGGCTGGTTTGCGCCATGTGATTGCACAAGCAACTGAGGGCGGTCATTTGTATTCAGAGATACAAAGTCTTAAGGTTCAGGCAACTGAGATTTTAGAACTGACAGAAGAGCATGCACCCTTACTGAAGCAAGGATTGCATGAGCTTTTTGCTGCTGACAAAATAAAACTGGTTTCATATGAAGAAAAGCACTACGTCTCGTTGCCACAGTTTTATTATGCAGAAAAAGGCATCGCGCAAAAAATTACGCGTCTAAAAGGGTATCCTCATGCGTGCCATGCCATCGATGCAAAGTCTTTATATGATCAATTGCGAGCTCCTGGGCAGCCTGGTATTGAGTTAAACGAAGACCAGCAGCGCGGTATTTTGGCCTGTTTTAAAAATAAGGTTTCTATTATTACTGGTGGACCAGGTACCGGAAAAACGACCCTGGTAAAAAAATTGTTACAGCTTTTTGAGCAAGAGCAAATCCGGTTTAAGCTTGCTGCTCCAACGGGTCGAGCTGCTAAGCGGATGTTTGAAAGCACCGGCAAGAACGCAGAAACCTTGCACAGGTTGCTTGAGTTCACCCCTGGTAATGTTGGGTTTGCACGCAACGAACAGAATGCACTCGATCTGGATGTTCTTGTTGTTGATGAGGCGTCAATGTTGGATGTTTTTCTAATGCATTCTGTGTTAAAGGCCTTGCCTTGGCATGCCTCGCTGGTCCTGATTGGTGACATTGATCAGCTCCCTTCCGTTGGCGCAGGCAACGTACTGCATGATTTGATTGCAAGTGATACGGTCTCAGTGACCCGATTAACACAAATTTTTCGGCAAGCTGAAGATAGTATGATTGTTGTGAATGCTCACCGCGTCAACAAAGGCGAATTCCCTCTTCCGCCACAGCCAGGCTCCAAGCGTGATTTTGTTTTTGTTAAAGAAGATCTGCCAGAGAATATTTTTCCTTTGCTGAAAACATTTTATACTCAGCGGCTGCCAAAACTTGGTATTCATCCTGATGATACGGTAGTGCTTGTGCCTATGAACAAGGGTATTGCGGGTACACAACGTATCAACCACGAGCTACAACAGATTCTTAATCCACCAACTGATCCAAATAAAGAGCTGTCTCATTTTAGTACGGTTTATCGCCTCGGTGATCGCGTTATGCAAATTCGTAATAATTACGATAAGTTTGTATTCAACGGTGACATTGGAACGATAACGGCGATTGATAAAATTGAGCAGCGGATCATGATTACTTTTGGGCAGGCTGAGCATCAGTATGACTTTTCTGAACTGAATGAGATTGTACTTTCCTATGCTATTTCTATTCATAAAAGTCAGGGCTCAGAGTTTAAAGTCGTTATTATTCCAATATTTATGCAGCATTTTATCTTATTGCAGCGCAATTTAATTTATACTGCGATTACGCGGTCAAAAAATTATTGTGTGCTGATTGGCCAGCCACGGGCGATTGCCATGGGCATTAAAAATGATAAAAGTGTTGAACGTATTACATTTTTAAAACAATATCTTACGACAGATTTAGAAGCACGTTAAAGAAACAAGGGGACCATGCCGTACGATTGTATTTTTATTATTCTTGGAGCGACCGGGGATTTAACGAAGCGTAAGCTCATTCCTGCAATCTATAAACTTGTTGCCTCTGGGGGAATTAGTCAGTTTGCGATACTCGGTGTCTCATTCGATAAAACCGATATGGAGCAGGTCTTTGCTCAGGCAAGAACATTTGTTCCGGATGCAGATGAGGCTGTTTTGAAAAAGCTACAGGAGCATTCATCCTATTTTCGCATGGATTTTAATGATGTTGCGGCCTATCAAAATTTAGCTGCTGTTATTGCCCAAATTGAGCAGCAGTATGGATTGATACCTAATCGATTGTTCTATTTGGCAACTATGCCACACCATTTTATTGTTATCACCCAGCAGCTTGTTGCGCAGGGAATTGTCCTGCGTGGGAGGGCAGCCCCTCTTCCTGGTCATCCATGGCATCGCATAGTGTATGAAAAACCTTTTGGGGATAGTCTTGCATCGTCACGTGACATCAATCAAGCTATTGCGAAAGTATTAGATGAACGGCAAGTGTTTCGTATTGATCACTGGCTCGGTAAAGAGCTTGTTGGCAATATTGCCCTGGCGCGGTTTACCAATCATATTTTTGAGCCATTATGGCACAGTGAACATATTGAATCCGTGCAGATTGTTGTAAGCGAGCACATTGGTATTGAAGGTCGTAGTGCTTTTTTTGACATGTACGGTCTTTTAAAAGACATGGTTCAAAATCATATGTTGCAGATTTTGGCGCTTGTTGCGATGGAAGGGCCTAAGCATTTTACAGCAGACGATTTACGAGATGCCAAGGCCAATGTTTTGAGTAAAGTAACCATTGAAAATGCTATTTTTGGTCAGTACGAAGGATACCTACAGGAACCAGG
>JBIIJF010000137.1:0-2645 GCA_044234015.1 Candidatus Babeliales bacterium | reverse complement strand
GCGTTAAAAGCATGGGTTAATACGCCGCGTTGGAAGGGTGTGCCATTTTATTTTAAAACAGGTAAATATTTAGATAAAACCGAGGCTGCTGTCCACATAAAGTTTAAGCAGGTTAAGTGTTTACTAGATTTCTGTCCTACAGATACGAACTATTTAACCATTAATATTCAGCCTAACGAGGGTATGCATTTGGTGCTTAACGTGAAAAAGCCAGGTGTTTTCAATCAGGTAATTCCTGTAGCTATGGGCTTTTCTCATCGGGCACTGTTTGGCCCAAACACGCCAGCCGCTTATGAAGTTCTTTTATCGGATGTGATGAAGGGGGATCAATGTGCCTTTGTACGTGCCGATGAAATTGATTACTCATGGCAAATTGTTCAACAGGTTAAGACAGAAAATCGTGTTATGCATTCGTATGCACGCGGCAGTAGTGGCCCAGAAGCGTTAGAAACATTAGATCCAGAAAGAAAAGTTACATGGAAAACATGACCGTTGGGGTTGTTGGGCTTGGTCGTATGGGCTTTGCTATTGCGCAAAGGCTTTTGCAGGCGGGTTTTTCAGTGGTTGGTATTGATGAGGACCAGGCTAAAAAAGATGCAGCAACAGCTGCGGGTATGGTTTTTGCAGCGTCATATCAAGAGCTCGCACAATCTGCTCAAATCATCTGGTTAATGGTTCCTGCAGGGGCCATTGTAGATACTGTTCTTGCTGTCCTTTTGCCACATTGCTCTCCTGGCAAAATTATTATTGATGGTGGGAATAGTTTTTTTAAAGATTCTGTTCGCCGGCATGCTGCTCTTGCGGAGCAGGGTGTTGAGTTTATTGACTGTGGTACCTCTGGTGGGTTGCATGGTAGTACACTTGGTTACTCCTTGATGATTGGTGGCGATGGTATTGCTGTTGCAAAATGTATGCCAATTTTTAAGGCCGTTGCTATGCAACCAGGTGGGTACCAACATGTTGGGCCTGCAGGTGCTGGTCACTATGTTAAGATGGTGCACAACGGTATCGAGTATGCCTTGCTTCAGGCCTACGGTGAGGGCTTTCAGATGATTAAAGAGGGTCCCTACAAAGGGCTTGATTGTGCTGGGGTCGCAAAGGTCTGGAATCATGGGTCTATTATCCGGTCATGGATTTGTCAGCTTGCTGAAGAATTTTTGGTGAAGGATCAGACGCTGGATAATATCTCTGGTGTGATTGGTGAAAACAAGACGGGACAGTGGACCGTTGAGGTTGCCAAAGACCATGGGATTCCTGTAGAAACAATCGAGAAATCACTGGCAATTCGGGCGTGGTCACGTGCTACTGGTGGCAACTACGGTACTAAAATAGTTGCTAAACTGCGAGAAGCGTTTGGCGGTCACTCCGTGCAAGGGAAGTAAAAAAAATGCATGCTAAAAAAATTATTGATATTAGTTGGCCAGTATCACCAACAATGACTACCTATAAAGATCGCCGTGATGTAACTATTACGCCGGTGGCCACTTGGGATCCCGATCATTATAGGCTTACTGCTATTGCTATGAATGCACATACCGGTACGCATGTTGATGCCCCATCACATTTTTTGGAAGATGGGATCACCCTTGAGAAGATGCCGATGGCAAATTTTATCGGTGCTTGTACAGTTTTTGATCTTAGTCATTGCACAGAAAAAATTACGCAAGCAGATCTGCAAGGCTTGGCAATAGCTGCCGATTCTATTGTTGTTTTTAAGACTAAAAACAGTCAGCTTGCTGATGACGCTCTCTTTGATTTCAATTTTGTGTATCTAGCTGCTGATGCTGTTCAGTTGTTGGTCGATAAACAGATAAAAGCCCTGGCGTTTGATTACATTGGTATTGAACGGGCGCAAGGGGCACATGATTCGCATAAAAATCTGATGCGCAACAATATTGCCATTATTGAGGGGGTTCGCCTTGGGCATGTTGAGGCGGGTGATTATACCTTGCTTTGTTTGCCAATTAATCTACTTGGCGCTGATGGCGCTCCCGCCCGTGTTGTGCTGTTGCAAGATTAAGTGGGCCTGCTCAAATAAGATGTCATCAGGGGCATCAGTGGATAGGATATTGATGAGTGCGGTGCGCAGTGAGTCATCGCAAGGGAGCTGCTTCTTGGGCACACTGTACTTCAGACATTTGCTCTTTATCAACGTTTCAAAATAGGCTTTGTATGCCTTGCAAGTGGTTGGGTCAGTAGAGATGAGTACATTTTCTGCATTTGAAAAATTAGCTGAAACTGTCCAGTTGAACGAGCCTGTCCACAATGTCCAGTCATCAAAGATAGCAAACTTGTGGTGCAAGATCGGAGTAAACCAGGGGTGAATAGCCTCTGGTTGGTACAAGAAAATTGGAATATTATTTTCAGCTAAATAATCTGCTTTGCCAAATTTACCAGCGCTAATGGGGTCAAGGGCAATACGTATGGTGACTAGTCGCTCATTTTTTGCTTTTATTAGTGCATCAGCAATTTTTTTATCAGTAAGCATATAGATGGCAGCAGTAATAGATTTTTTAGCTCCATTAATTAATTCGACTAATTTATCCGTTGGTCGGTCAACTGGAGAGAACAAGGCGGTCAGTGTAGGGTATGCTTTGTCTCTTTTCGCATCCGGGATTGTGGTACATACTTGTTTAACTGAAAAT
>JBIIJF010000034.1:0-7802 GCA_044234015.1 Candidatus Babeliales bacterium | reverse complement strand
GCCCAATCACCAAAATGCTCTCCTGTCTTTGATTTAAAAAGACCATCAATTTCTACTTTGAGCTTGCCGTTTTCTTTAGTGGTAATAGAAAGCTCTTTAATTTTAACATCGAACTGCTTTTTGTTAATAATGCTTGTCAGTTCTAGCCAAATTTCTAGAACGTTTATGCGATTTTTTGCAAAAGGCGCCCAAAGGTCAAGTTTGTCTTTTACAATACGCTCACCCTCGCGAATAACATTAGCCAAGGTCGGTTTTTTAGGAAATTTGTCTTTGGGGAAGATCTGCTCATTTTTAAAACGATTAACTTCGCGCTGCTCAATCGTATTAATTTGCGTGCTCAGGTCCGTTATTTCTAAGTAGCCTTTTATCCCTACAAGCATAAACAAAAATAAGGTAATGCAGGCTGCAACTATAATTTGTTTTTTTACTAGTCCTTGACGGTGTGAAGTGAACTCTTTGCGCCGTAGGTCAAAATAGTATTGTGATGGATTTGCTATCGCAGTACCAAGAGCGAAGGTAAAAGTAGTCCAGTTGCTTGGCTCTTCAAGTAGCGCATTTTTTAAAGCTTTATTGCCAAAAATTTTCTGGGGTTCAAAAAGTACACATGCTACCTGCATGGTGGTGCTGCAAAAATCAATAAGCCCTTTAACTCTATCTGTGCAGCCAGTAACAAGTACTCTGCCTATCTCTTCATTAATGGCTAGCTTCATACTGAAGGAGTTGAGGGTGAATTGAATATCGTTTACCAAAAGAGCAAAATGTTTGTGCGCTGAACGTATTAGTGCTTCATCGCCAAGCCCATCAATGCCAAGCTGTGCCAGTTTAAGTTCTAGATCACTCTCGGCTGCTTTTGTTTCATCAATAATTTGTTTGCATAGGGTGCTAATGCCCTTAGGTACGTGACGCGTAAGCCGGAGCTCGCCGTCACAAATGAACGAGATGCGGGTACTCTGTAGCCCAAAGTCAACTAACGCAACTGGGC
This sequence comes from Candidatus Babeliales bacterium, assembly GCA_044234015.1. Lineage (GTDB taxonomy): Bacteria > Babelota > Babeliae > Babelales > RVW-14 > CAIKAH01. Next base: position 6,820 of record JBIIJF010000034.1, on the reverse strand, counting down.
GCTGCTGGACTTGTTGTGCGGTAATAGTTGAAAAAATGCCGTATTGTGCCAATAAATCAACCGTAATGCATGTTGGATCGATACCAGCCTTGCTCAGCAGCTCTAAAAAATCGGCAACTTCTTGTTTTCTGACAGCTGCAACTAAAATTTGTGAGCAATTCTCTTTGGTGTCACTTTTGGAGACAATAAAATCAATAATTGCCTCATCCACTGAAAAAGGCAACATTGGTTCAATTTCATACTCAAGGACCATGCGAATTTTTTCAATATCGACAAATTGTAATGTAAGCTCTTTAAACACAACAATCGAAGAACTCATTGCAACACGAATTTGGTGATAATTTTTCACCTGGGCAAGGCCTGCGGCAAGTGCTGCAATAATTCGATCTTTGTGAGTTTCTGTGCTTCCTGGCTCAAGTGGTGAAAGTGGCACGGTAACAAGCTGCTCAACTACTGTTTTATTCCGCTTTGCATAAACAAGTGCCATGCGCACGGCATCTTCATGGATTGCAATACCAAGAATCCGTTGTGCAATAAATCTATGTGAGCCGAGAAGTTCTGGGACAAAGAGCACTTTTAGCATAGTTATACCCTTCGCAACGATGGGCTAGTTTTGCCAGGATAGCGGGCAAGTGCCGAATTTGCGGATAAGAAATCTTTTAAGCTATTTCGTTTGGCCGGGTCTATGACCAGCTCTGATCCAGGCTCATGTGGGATGGAGAGCGGCAAAGAAGGCAATGACTGTTGCTGTATTGGGGCAAGTTGTGGCTGGTTTGTTACAGGTGGCGTGGTAAGAAGTTCTTGTAGCGCAGAGCGTTGTACGTCGATAGTAGCTTCTTCATTTTTTATCACGGCAGGTGGCTTGGGTTGCTGTTTGATTTCTGGGGCAGGTGATGGCGGCAATGAAGTTGCCTGTGGTTTGCTAGGACTCAATGGCTGGGGGGCGGCTGTAAGCGGTTCCAAAGATGCAGGGAATTTTTTGGGGGTTGCGACTTGCGTCCTGCTTGGCTCTGTAACTGCACTACGGTAGTATAAATCGTTTTTGATGTCTACCGTGGTTGGCTGATAACGAGCATTAGCAAAATCAATGACCTTGTGTGAGTAATTTTCTTGTGGGGTATTAAAGAACCAGTTGTGCACAGGATCGAGTACACGCTTGGTCTCAACAGCATCTTCAATATTGGACGTTGCTTGATGCAATTTCATCTTAGTGTAGAGTTGCATGCCAGGGGTTTGGCGAGGTTTTACGATAGTTGGCGCGATAAAAATAAAGATATACTGCTTTGTGATGGTACGTGTTTGGTTTTTAAAGAACCAACCGAGTAATGGAATGTCGCCAAGAATAGGTGTTTTATTTTTGCTTTCATCGACTTTTGTTTTTACAAAGCCACCCAGTACCAATACTTGCCCATCGGCGACCGTGACGTCTGTTGTGACTTTTTTCTCTGAAGTGTTATTGCCTGCGGTATCTGTAAATTCAGAAATGGTCAGGCTAACATTCATACGAATAATACCTTCAAGGTTAATTTGCGGTGTAATGTCTAAGGCGGTTGCTGCAGGGACGGTTTTAAAGCCTTGCGTTGATCCTTGTGTTTGATCAACGACTCGTTTTGACTCTCCAACCTCAATGTGTGCAAGAGACTTGTTTGCTACAGTAATGAATGGCTGAGCAATAATGGAGCCAGAGTCTTGCGTCTTGACGGCTTGTAGAGCACCCCAAATAGTGTCTTTTCCAAAAGAAAGCACTGTGCTGCCAATGTTACGTGTGAGCTGCCCAAGCATATTGCCGAGCAAGCTTACTGCGGCATCGCCGCCCTCAAGGGTTGGCCCTGTTTGATTGAGTGCAGCTGATTGAAAATCAATATTTTTGCCAATCGAGCCGTGTTTTTTGTTGCGAATTGCCCCACCAAGAGAGGCAACATCATCTGCATTTACGGTCACGATTAAAGTTTCAATAGCAACTTGGGGTTGTGGTTTATCCAGATCTTCTATAGTACTTTTTACCAAGGCCCAGTCTTGGTCATCTGAGCAGTTGATGATAAGACGATTACCGTCTTTATCTACTTGAAAGGTCATGTTTTTAAAGTACTTTACTCCGCCTCTAATAGAGCCATATTTGCCGGCAACTTGACCTGTCGTTGATTCTGGCATTTGTGTTACTTGACGAAGAATTTCCGCAACTTGTGTTGCGTCAATATGTTGTAATTCATAAATATGGAGAGGAGAGCGCGCAGCTTTTAAATCGGTATCGATATTATTGGCAATAAAATCAACCACTTTATCTATTGATTTACTGTTACCAAGAAGAATTAAGGAATTTGTTCTCTCTTCAGGGATGATGCGTGTTGTTGGTGCAAAATATTCTGTATTTCCTTCAGAGACCTTGCCAAGGAGCCGAGCAAGTGACTGATTGGCGTCTGACTTTGTGCGAATCAATTGGTCAAGGAGGGCTTTGGCATCAGCAGCATTGATGCGCTTGAGGCGCATAACGGTGACGCTTTCTGGCAGTCCCATTTGATCAAGCTCAGTGAGCAGTTTTGCTGCTGCACGAATATTTAATGCTTTGTCGGTAATAATAAAAGCATTCATATCTTTGAGCTCATAAACGCTGTTTGGCTGGCTGAGCATACTATCAAGAACTGGCTGAATATCAGATGTTTGGATATTCGTTAGGAAGAAGACATAACGAATCATCGTATCGTTATCTGGCAGCTTATCGTATGAAACGTTAATAAATGCAGGCAATGGCTGTGCAAGTTTTTTGTCTTTGGGGACAATTTTATGTACAAGGCCAGACTCGATAATACTAAAGCCAGACATTTCCAAGACGGTTAAAAACACGCTCCACGCATCATTAACGGATAATGGTTCTCGAATAGTGAGAGATATTTTGGCCCCCTCAGTCGTCTTATCGGGAATGATACTGAGTTTTTTAAGCTCTGCCATGTATTCAATAAAATGCGTTAGGTCTGTGTTTTCAAAATTAAGATAAATTTCTTTTTTATCAGCTGAGCCTTTGCCTGGGATTGCCGGTTGCGTTGCTGTATTAGGCTGTAGCTGATTGGTTTGTGTGTTTGTGTTTGAATCGAGTGGTACGGCTGGTAATTGAACGCTTGGTAGAGCTGTTCCATTACTATTAAAAGGAGTGGCCGTAGATGATGCTGCGGCACAATAAGACAGCATGCTGACTAAGCAGCAGAGAACGAGGAGATGGCGATGTGGAGCTGTCATGTCTCTATATCCTTAATCTTAATTTTGTGCTTGCGCCTGTACTCGATTTTGCAGGCCTTCGAGTATGCGACGTCTAATGTCCATCATGGTTTGCTGATGTTTTTGATTATCATAATGCTGATTTTGGAACTCTCGCACCGTTTGTTCGCGTTGTTGTAGGCGACTCATTTTCATGGTTTCTTCCTGTGTTGGCTTTTCGTTTGCATAGCGTACCCCAGGAAATAGCGCTTTGCGAGGCTTGTCAATAGTTATCAGCGTATAGGTAATCACAACATCTTTTTCTGCTCGCTTAATCCTGACGTTAATAATCCCACCAATGGTCATCTTAGTTATTGCTTCATATGCGCCGAGTCTTTTTTCTGCATCACCAAGGTCAACGTCATTAATCGTGGTGATGATATCATTTTCTACAAGGCCAATGGCTGCAGCTATGTCATTCGCATCAATACTCCCTACGCGTATACCAACAGGTTTTCCGTCATGAAAGACGGTGCCAATAATACTTGCCCGCTCAATAAAATTACCAAGAGACTCTATCTCTTTAGTAAAGGCTACCGGATCCACTTGGTACTGTTGATCGGTTATTTTTTTAACAATATACTTCCACTTGTCTGCAGGAGGGATTTCAAACGGGACATCATCTTTGCGAAGATAGAAAGTCTCTTGCTGCCCATTGGCTCGTAATAGCACAACACGGTTATGCGCGATTTTGATGATTTGGGCGTCTTTTATCTTTTCGCCAAGATGGTACATGCCTTCTTTATTTGTCTCATCTGCGATCATTGCAACATTACGGTCTTCGTCGCCGCCGGCAATAATACCCTTGAGTGCTATTGCCAGCGCAGGAATAAACTCCTGCTTTTTAATTTCTGGGGGAGGGGGGATTGTTGGAATTCTTGGCTCAGGAATAGGAGTAACCAAGCTTTGCTTGACAGCGGTTGCCTCTCGAACGGCATAAGTACCAAAAATATCATCTTGGTAAATTTTTTCCCAGCTGATATTGTTTGTGGATATGTTTTCCTGTGTGTTGGCCTCTAGCGCCTCTACGGAAGACAGCCTCGGGGTTTTCCATACTGGCGCAACCGGATCAAATGCGCTGTAAGCTCCTAAGATCACCACACAAACCAGCAAGAGAGAGCTGTTTACTATCCACAAATCTTGTTTCATCCCATCATTTCCTCATAGTAGACATCGAAGATACTTTTAGAACTTCTCTGCTGTCAAGTCAGAAGAAGATGTTCCTGTTTTTATTACGGGGCCGAAATAGTACGCAGCATAGTTTGAATTATGACATCCGTGGTGATGCCGTCAGCTTCAGCTTCATAAGACACAGTAATTCGATGACGCAGGACGTCTGGGGCAATTGCTTTTACATCATCTGGGATTACAAACGTCCGTTTTTTTAAAAAAGCATATGCCTTGGCCGCATGGGTTAGAGCAATGGTGGCGCGCGGTGAGGCCCCAAAGCCAATCCAATGAGCGGCGTCGTTAAGTTTGTATTCAAGAGGTTGTCGTGTAGCGAAAACAAGATTAAGAATGTAATCGATGACTTTTTCGTCAATATAAATGTCTTTTATGATTGATCGTGCTTCTAAGATTTGTTTTCCCTCTAAAATTGTTTTTATTGTAGTGTGAGTAAATGACTTGGTCACAATCTCTTTTTCTTCAGCAATTTTTGGGTATGTGAGCAAAACCTTGAACATGAAGCGATCAAGTTGTGCTTCAGGGAGTCGGTAGGTGCCTTCTTGGTCGATAGGGTTTTGTGTTGCCAGGACTAAGAATGGCTCATCAAGTCTATGCGTTGCCTCACCGATGGTAACCTGATGCTCTTGCATTGCTTCAAGTAGAGCTGATTGTACTTTTGCGGGGGCACGGTTAATTTCATCTGCTAAAATTATTTGGGCAAAAATAGGCCCTTTCTTCACGCTAAATTCTTGTGTCTTTGGGTTGTAAACAAGAGTTCCCACGACATCTGCTGGCAGGAGGTCTGGTGTAAATTGAATACGCTGAAAAGAAAGCCCGATTGCTTGAGCCACTGTTTTTATCAAAGTGGTTTTTGCAAGCCCTGGGACCCCTTCGAGCAGAATGTGCCCAGAGGTGAGTAGGCTAATAAAAATACGATCTATGACGTGCTCTTGGCCAACAACAACCTGGCGAATCTCTTGTTTGAGCTCTGACCAGCGGAGGCTTTTTTCTTTAACTAAGTCTGTAGATAACGTTGTTTGTGTCATGGCAAAACCCATCGATTAGTGCAAAGTAAGGTGTAACTTATGCATGGTATCATGCAATGCGTCGACAGAAATATTTAAAAAATCGGCTAATTGATCAACATCATAACGATATTTTTTGAGCAAGTGTGCAATGTATTCACGTTGGAATTCTTCTGTTGCTTCATCTAGTGAGGTAAATCGCGCGTATGACTGTTCTTCTACAAATGCAGATGCTTCTTCAGGGAGCATTTTTCTGATAAAAAGAGCATCTAAGCAGACAGGGATGCATTCGGTTTGTGGTGCTTGCGCAATAAGCAAAAGAATGAAACTTTTAAGATGCGCAACGTCTCCTTGCCAATAATGATTGCGCAAGAGTCTGAGGGCATCAGTGGCAAGCTCAACATTTTTCCCGGCTAATTGATTGCCTTCTTGTAAAAAATGGCTTACGAGCAGTGGAATGTCGTAGCGGCGTTTTGTGAGAGCTGGTATTTCTATGGGGACCACATTCAGCTTGCAAAACAGAGTGGTATCAAACAACCCTTGCTGCATACGGGCAAAAAGCGAAGGAGCGCTTGAGGCGATAATTCTGATGTGTGGATATTCTTGCAGCAAATGGAGTGCCCATTGTTGATTTATTTGATTTGCAGAGTCAATGTGATGGATGAACAACGTTGCTGGGTGTTTGAGAGAGGCTGGATTAATATGTTCAAGGCGCTGTCCGCTAACGGCAATAAATTGATTGTCTGCCTGTGGCCCAACATCATGAATATACCTAGCAAGTGATGTTTTCCCACAACCAGGTGGTCCATAAATAATAATCGGTAACCCAGTATTCGCAAGAATACTAGCCTGCGATAACAGCTCATTGAATAAGCTGCTTTCTCCGACAAGGTATGATCTTTGTTCGTAGGTATTTTTTGTTGATACTGATTCGGTAGGTAGCGTAAAGGCGAGTTTTTGTAAGATTGTGCCTAGATTAAATGGTTTTTCTATGAAATCAGTTGCGCCGTGCTGGAGGGCTTGAATCGCAATCTGAATAGTGCCAAACCCAGACATCATGATGACAGCCTGCGTGGGGTACTCGTGTTTGATTCGTTTGAGCATCGCAAGGCCATCAAAGTTTGGCATAAAAATATCAAGCAAAACAGCATCTGGAATGAGTTTCCCTACGGTATCTAAAACTGCTTTGCCTTCAGAGAGTGTTTCTACGCGAAAGCCTTCATCTTCTAAAGAGTCTTTCAAAATCTTTAGGATTGCGGGCTCATCATCAATAACAAGGATAAGCGGTTTTTGTATCATAGTCATTCCTGTCTGCTAGATAAAAGAAATAGGGCCCTGCGCAAGGCCGCGAATGAATTGATACACGTGAGGATCAGTTG
>JBIIJF010000141.1:0-2580 GCA_044234015.1 Candidatus Babeliales bacterium | reverse complement strand
ATCGTGTTTTAAAGCCACGAGCAGCTTGTTGTTTCATGGTACCAACTGAGGTGAGTGGCAAGGTGATGTGATTGCCGGCCAGCCTCAGTGATGTGTTAGTTGTATTCGTAATCGTAACCCGTAATTGTTGATATTTACCTAGATTCTTAGGGCTGGCAAGGTGCACAATTTTCATGGTGACCCCATTTAGGGTCTTCTGTATAAGCTCTGCGGTGAGGTTTTTATTTGTCTTGGTAAGCGTACGCTTTGAGCAGCCAGAGAGAAATAAAGAAATAGGTAATAATACAAACAGAAACAATATTTCTCTGTGGATTCTTGGCACTGCCTTTGACATAACGCCCCCATGTAATAGGCTAATAGAAGATACTTTTTGAGTATTCAATAACTGGGGTGGCTTGTCAAAAGCCTCCCGTGGGATGGGGTTAATTATAAGATGGGGGATATGCCAAATGTGCATTAATAAGAAGAGCATGCTTGTTTTGCTTGGCGCAGGTTGCGTCTTTGTTTCGGTGATGCCAGCGTTGTTAGCACAGTCAGAAATGGTTGCTCTGTCGAGCTATAATATTCTGAGGGTTGCCACGTGGCAGCAAGTAGCAAATAATCTTAATCCATTCAATTTATTCAAAAGAAGTAATGTTGTGAGTGATCCCCTACTTCACAAGCTTGGTCGGCAAAGTTGTGTGCAGTTACAGATAATTGATGCTAATAACCAGACACGTGTAGGCAGTGGGTTTTTTATAGAAACTCCTCAGGGGCATTGTGTCATCACAGCACATCATTGTATTGAGAGTGCTACTGCCGTGTCTGTGGTGTATCCTGGGTACTTGCTAGGTAAAACAGTTCAGCTTGATGTGCGAGTTGTTTTACCTGAAAATGATTTGGCATTGCTTACGTTTAAGCCAGGGCATCAAAAAATATTAGAGAATATTCTTCCAGAGAAAAAGATAATTCCTTTGCAAATTGGCTGTTCTAAAGTGGTTAAGCCAGGTGAAAAAGTATTTGTGGTTGGCTATGCACAAAATGCCCTGCAACCAGCAGTGTTTTCTATGGTTAAAAAAGAACGTGCCGAGTGGGGAAAGTCGAAAAGAACAGGGAAATCGCTTCTTATTTCGCCAGATCTTTTACCAGGGTATTCCGGTAGTCCTTGTTTGAATGAGAATCTTCAGGTTATTGGGGTTGTGAGCGCTTGTCTAAGCAACAATACAACGGTCCTTAGTCGTTTTGATTTGTATTTTGAGAAGCTATTGCAAGCATTTCAGTGGAATCAAAATGTGTAACAAAAAATTATTAGGGTTTTTGGTGATGAGCCTTTGTGCCCTATCTTTATATGCCAAATCACCTTTTCGGCGTGGATTACTTGCAAAAATGCCACAATGGAATGAGCAGAATCGTCAAATTATCCATGAGCTTTGGCACAATGTGCACGAAGTTGAAGCTGGTAAATTGTACAGAACACACCAACTTTCTGCCCTTGTCTTGGGACACTTTATGGATAAGTATGGGATTAAAACGGTTATTAATTTGCGTGGTCAGCAGCCTGGGGTTTCTTGGTGGGAAGAAGAGCGTGCAATGGTGCTTGCTCGTGGTGCTGGCTATTTTAACCTGCCCATGTCTGCGATGAAAATGACACCAAAATGGATTTTGCATGAGATGCTTAATATTTATGATAACGCACCACTACCTATCATGATTCATTGCCAGGGTGGGTCTGATCGTACAGGCGAAGCTGCTGCAATTTGGGTTCTTGAGAAAATGGCTGGTTCAAAAAAAGATGCATTAAAACAGCTTTCATGGCGATTTGGACATATTGCTTGTCCAAATAAAGATGCTTTAATCCAGATGTGGGGTGGTCGTAATTGGCTTGCCAATCAGTATTCAGTGGGTATTAACAACGCTCCTGCTGGATTACTCACCAAGGAGGCGTAGGTACTCGGTGTGGCTTTTGTAAACCATTTCACTAATGAAGAGCTTGTCCGAAAATTAATTTTTGCTGAATAAAATGATGGGATCCCTAATATCCGCTAACATAGCGGTAGAAAAAAAAGGATATCCCATGCAGAAAAAATTTGGACTGTCGCTAAACCAATCTTAGTTTCATCAAAATGACGAGCTGGATGTCCAGAGTACGATCCTAAAAAAACATTATTTGGCATTTTGTATGTTCTGGAAAACGTTTGTAAATGGAGATGTTTACCATCAGAGTACGGCGATCGCTTAACTGTTCATGGAAAATACATGCGATGAATTCGATATGGCTCAATTGCGGCTATTTTTGAATTAGTTCGTGGTTTGCACCTGTCTACAAAAAATGCCTTTGATAACTGGTATGCGATAGGCACCTCTTCTAGTAAGGCCCCACTTGCAAAGTTCGGCAGTAAAGGCCCGGTTGATCGAGCGAAGCGCGGTATCCCAAAAAATATTGTAGTTGATTCTAAGGGTGTACCGATTGTTGTTTCTGTTGGGCCGGCAAATAGGCATGATTCAGAAACATTGGTTGAAATTCTTTCTCTTTAAGAAAGTTCCGTATGCAATTGTTGCAGCAGACAGTGCCTATGATGCAAAAAGTCTGAAGAATTGGTC
>JBIIJF010000140.1:0-2590 GCA_044234015.1 Candidatus Babeliales bacterium | reverse complement strand
ACAGCGCGATTAGACTCTAATAATCTTTCTTCAATAGCTTTGATGGCAAGCCGTGCTTTTTTTGCCGATTCACGTAAAGCAGCATCTGGATGGACAAGCTCAATGGCCTGATAAATATTCCATAGTTCAGCGTTGTCAGACGTTGCAATGCGTGACTCAATGGAATCAAGTACCTGCATGGTATTCTTAAACGTTCTTTCACCTGGTGCAACGGCAAGTAAACGTTGATAAGCCTCTTCAACATAGGCAAACATAGCCTGCTGCTTGCACTCAATTTCTTTAACTGTTTTTGGGAAAATAGCCATTGCATCTGGCAATGATGTAATGTAGGTGGTCTCTTGGGCCATAAAATCTGCCACAGACCGATCCTGCTGCCTAGAAAAAAGAAAACAGCCACCAAGAAGGCCAATAAGACTCGCAACGCCAAACATATACTTCATATCCACCAATCCCTGTTTTATTGAGAAAATAAACATACTAGTGGCTAGCGTAGCACAGGATTTTTGGCATCACGAGAGGACCGCTTATTTTTAAGCAGAAATAGAAACGTTAAAATATGGCCAATAAAAAAGAGCCACCCGAAAAACGAGCAGCTCTTTTTTATTATTCCGCATATTGAAAATAGAAGTATCTAAAAGATTATAGACTCACTCCCCATAACCATAATCTGCGCCTGCTTGCCCATAACCTGGGACTGCTTGCCTAAACCCTTCAACCTCGTCTACCTTATCAAGCTCAAGATTTACCTCAGCAACCCCTTGCTTCACCAATGCAAGTTGTTCGGCAATTTGAGCATCACGTTGAGCATCAGCTTGTTCTAACTGCAGCTCCTGCCGACCCATTTGCAAGTCCTGCTGTTGCATACCAAGTACTTGCTGGACCATCTGTCTGATTGCAGCAAGTTCATTCATGATAGGCTGAAGATTTTGAGGTGCTCCCATAGACTGCTGTTGTATTGGCTGTTGATAACCTTGTTGGGGCATTGGTTGCATTTGTTGTGGCTGCATACCTGGAACGCGTGCCATGCCTGCCTGCACAATACCTGGTGGCACCCCAAATTTTTGTGCCTGTCCTGCAACGACGTTACCAACCATTTGCCCTGCAGCACCTTTTACTTGTGTTGCTACGGCACCCTTGGCCATATTCAGAAAGTTTCCAAACATACCACCACCCTGTTGCTGCTGCTGTTGGGGTTGCTGCTGAACTTGAGCTGCTCGCACCGTGTTGACCAAAAGGCCACTCACAACAAAAGCAACACCAGCTACCTTAAGGGCTAATCTAAGAGACTTCTTCATCATTACTCCTCCACAAAGGTTTTAAAATGCTTTATTCCTAATCGAATCATATCAAAATGACAAATAGAAAAACAATAATTTTGTTTTTCTTGGATCACAGCACATTAATTGCTATCCGCAAAATTCCATATTGCCACTTTTACTACTCAACACAGCTTAAATCATTGATTCAGTCGTATTTACTAAAACACTTGTGTAAAACAGAAGCCCGACCTACACTTTTACACAAGCTAATTGGCCACCCATCAGCCCGAGGAGATACTATGTTTATTCAACGCCATGCAAAAGAAGCGCTACAGCACTACGCACGAACCTTTCCCGTTGTCGCCGTGATTGGCCCACGTCAAGCTGGAAAAACGACGCTCGCACGCGAAACATTTCCTGCACATACTTATATTTCCCTGGAAAACCCAGATACCCTTGAGATGGTTAAAGCGGACCCTCGAAGCTTTCTAGAGAAGGATTATAGCACTGGCATTATTATTGATGAATTCCAAAACGAACCAGAACTGCTTTCATACATGCAAGGAATTATTGATGCTAAACGTCGACCTGGCTATTTTATTCTAACTGGCTCGCATAATTTCTTAATGAACCAGGCAATTTCACAGTCACTTGCTGGCCGCATCGCCCTCATGACCCTGTTGCCGCTAGCATGCAACGAGCTTAAACCAACAAGCTTGCTTAGCGCAGACCTCGATACAGCAATCTTTAAAGGCGGGTACCCAGACATTTTTGCCCGCAACGTGTCTCCAATAGATTTTTACTCACAATACACAAAAACATACATTGAGCACGGTGTTCGCCAACTTATGAATGTCGTCGACCTGAGCACTTTCCAGCGGTTTATGCGCTTATGCGCTGGCCGTATTGGACAACTTCTGAATGTTGCCTCACTAGCCGATGACTGCAATATTAGCGTCCCAACAGTTAAGGCATGGCTCTCTGTACTTGAAGCAAGCTACATTATTTTTCTTGTCCAGCCACATTTAACTAATTTCAGCAAACGGTTAATTAAATCCCCAAAACTTTATTTTTACGACACAGGGCTTGCGTGCTGGTTACTTAAAGTTAGATCAGTTGATCAAGTCCATGAACATTATTTACGGGGCGTCCTTGCAGAATCTCTCATTATTACAGAGTTGTACAAGCAGTTTTACAACCGTGGCCAAGAGCCTAGCGTATACTTTTGGCGCGATAGCCATGGGCATGAAATTGACTGTCTGCTGGACTACGGAACAACGCTGATTCCCATAGAAATCAAATCTGGGCAAACAGTTAGCCAGCGCTTTTTT
>JBIIJF010000033.1:0-7877 GCA_044234015.1 Candidatus Babeliales bacterium | reverse complement strand
CAAGTCCGCCTATTTAACACAAGCTGTGAGATAATTCTTCTTGCTAACCAAAGTGCACTCCACTCATATACCGATTTGCAAGGCATAAACATCACTACTATTCCTGTTGAGTCACTGAAAGAAACGACTGCTCATAAAAAATATGCGCTACAATCCAAACTAAAATTAAATCACTCCCGTGAAAATTTCTGGTTTTATACAAGCAAACGCTTTTTGCACCTATATGACTTTATAAAACAATACGACAAGAAAGATGTTTTCCACCTCGAGAATGACGTCATGCTCTACGTAAATCTAGCCGAAATGATGCCAGTATTCACACAATACTATTCTGGTATTGCCGCTGTATTTGATAATGATAATCGGTGTATTCCATCTTTTGTGTATATACCAAATGCATTAAGTATGCAGACCCTAGCTGAATGGTTTTTACGATACGCAAATACTACCAAAAATGATATGGAAATACTCGCGCTATTTAGAAAAGAAAATAGCATAAAAAAAATAGACTCTTTGCCGATTATCATGAATAGCTACCATGAAAACCATGGCCTAAAAAGCACTATAGGCCACAGTACAGAGAATGCTAGCACTTATTCAAAAAACATAGACGTATTTAAATCGGTATTTGATGGTGCGGCCATAGGGCAATACTTAGGTGGTATTGATCCACGAAATGGACATTCTGAACCTGGCTTTATTAATGAAAGCTGTCTTTTCAATGCCTCCCTTTTAAGCTATGAATGGATTCTTGATGAGCATGGACGAAAAGTGCCATACATGGGACTTAAGAATGAAAAATATAGAATTAACAACCTTCATATTCATTCAAAAAGATTAACACCATTTTTATCAGTTTTACCCACAAATACTCATGGGGAAATATCATCATGAAGTTTATAACTATTATTACAACTATGTTATTTATTGTTTTTTTTGTACAAATGACAGATGCTAAAAAACGAAACTATGTTACGGGCAATGGCTTCAAGGCATGCGCAGACTACATCGTTGAAAATTTTTCTCATCACTTCACACCAGAAGATGTGCCAGCAAAGAGTATTATTTATATTGAAGTAGATTCATTAGGCTACTTTTTTAATGCTATTTTCCCGCGGATTCAAAACCCAATTATTTTAATTTCGCATAATGGCGACATGCCTGCACCAGGAGCTTTTGCAACATACCTTGATGATCCACGTATCATTATTTGGTTTGGTCAAAATTGCGACACCACTGGACATCAAAAATTTTACCCCATTCCTATTGGCATCGCAAACGCTCGATGGAAACACGGCAACACAGCTGTTTTTGATAGAATATTGGATAATCTACCGACGGAAAAAGCACGAAAAAAAAACAATACACAGTTACAACGCATCTATATCAATTTTTCGCCAGAAACCAACCCTATTCGGCTGTCGCTCCATAAAAAAATGCATGGAAAATCCTTCGTTTCATGTTGCATACCACACCGACGCTTAGATGCCTATCTTGCTGAAATGGCAGAGCATCGCTATACCCTAAGCCCATTCGGCAATGGTCTTGATTGCCACCGAACATGGGAAGCTCTCCTCGTCGGCTCACTCCCCATTGTGCAATCGTCAACGTTAGACCCCTTGTATAAAGAGCTACCAGTTATTATTGTGCAAAACAGGGAAGACATCACCCTGGCTTTTCTCAATAAAAAATATAGCCAAATGCAAAAAACAAAACATAATTTTGCAAAGTTATACATGGACTACTGGATCAACATAATAAAAGAATACGCATCCTTGCCGTCCAATATAACGCCAACACAAATTCAGGATTAAAAGTTGGGAAATACATGAACATGACAATACTAAACTACAAAGCAATCACCCTCATAATTCTTCTTATTTCACATAACCATATTTTTGCACATAACAAACAACGGCAATCTGCAGCCTCAAGAAATAATGCAGCCGTTCCTGAATATAGCGGCGGCAGGCTTGGAGACAACCTTTTGGCTATAGCTCATACACTTTACTATTGCATGCAAACTAATTGCAAAATGCTATACACCCCTTTTCCTTACTCAGACCAGCTTATGCTAGATGAACTTGTTGAAAAATATACACCAACAAAAACATCTCAAAAAAACAACCTAGTACCATTTTATGCTCTCCTAAGAAAAGGCAAAGCTCGCATCAAGAATGCAATCATAACCATCCCCTATTTCCCTGAAACGCTAATAGAGCATAAAGCAATGCCACGGCCATCTTTCTTGATGCACTGGGAAGACGAAGCTTTTCAACAAAAATTACGCCAAATCCTAGCCCCTAAGGAACCATGTATGTTGGTGAGGCCCCCTGCAAACATATTTTCAGTAGCTGTGCACGTACGTACAGGGGGGGGCTTTGACGACTGGAAAGGCGATCAAGAGATTATTCGCTATAAATCCCCCTTAGATGAGTATTATATAAATCAACTTAAAAATATATCCCAATTACTTGGTGGTATCCCAATATATGCATTTCTTTTCACTGATGACAAAAACCCAGAGGTCTTAGCAAAAACAATTGAAGAAAACGTTAATATTCCCTCTATCCATTTTGACTACAGGAAAAAGGATAATAGCCATCACAACAACGTACTAGAAGATCTTTTTTCAATGACCCACTTTGATGCTCTAATTCGCCCAGAATCAAATTTCTCGATCATGGCCGAAAAATTGGGCCAGCACAAAATTATTATTTCTCCGGGGAAATTTCTCCCGAATAGCTATCTGCAAAGTGGGGTCATTACAATAAAATCTTTTTAGCAGAAACGAAAAATATATCATGAAATTAGTACTAAGGATTCTTCTACCAATACTTGTGTACGCATTCGCCTTGCCTACTACTAGTTATGTTCCAACCAGACACTACATAACCGGCAACGGTTTTAAAGCCCTCGCTGATTATATCATCAAAGATGCCACCCCTACCTTTACACCAGAAACGGTACCAGCAAAAAGTATCATCTATATTCGAACTAACCTTTTAGGCTATTTTTTTAATACTATTTTTCCACGCATTCAGCATCCCGTTATTCTAATTTCACACAACAGTGACATGCCAGCCCCAGGAGTCTTTGCATCATATCTCAATGATCCACGCATTATCATGTGGTTTGGACAGAATTGCGATATCACCCAGCACCCAAAGTTCTTTCCAATACCCATCGGCATTCCCAACCCTACCTACAACCAAATAGATATGCCGGCAAAACATGGTGATACCAGCATCTTTGATCGCGTTCTAGATGCCCTTGCAAAAAATACCCCTATACAAAGACAATCAAAGCTCTATCTCAATTTTTCACCGAACAACAACCCAATTCGTATGCATTTGTACAAACTCTTTGATAAAAAAGATTTTATTACGTCTGAAGCTGGAAAAAATTTTGCTAAGTATAGAGCAATGCGCAACCTGATGCCTTATTTAAGCACCATGTCAAAACACCGTTATACACTCAGTCCGTTTGGTGCAGGACTTGACTGCTATAGAACCTGGGAAGCTCTGCTTGTTGGCTCCATGCCAGTAGTAAAAACATCCACCCTGGACCCTTTGTACAAAGATCTGCCCGTTATTATTGTTGATGAATGGGAAGATATCACCCTTCCATTTTTAAACAAAAAATATGACGAGATGCAGACAAAGATTTTTAACAGGGAAAAGCTCTTTATGGACTATTGGGTCAGGTTAATCAAGTGGTATGCTTCCTCAGACAACACAAACACAAATAGTCAAAAAAAACAGGGCCTTGCTGTTTAGCAAGGCCCTGTAAAAAACTACGCAATAAAATGCTCTTGATGCAGATATTCAATAATCAGATCCAGTGCCTGTTCTACTGATAACTGCGTTGTATCAATAGTCAATTCAGGACTCAACGGCTCTTCGTACGGATCACTAATCCCCGTAAACTGTTTGACCTTGCCCTGACGAGCCAAGGCGTAGAGCCCTTTTACATCCCGCCCCTCACAAACATCCAGTGGTGTGGCAACGTGGATTTCCATATACCCACCCTGCGCGCTAATGCGAGCACGGTTATGGTCACGGTCTTGACGATATGGAGCAATTAAAGCACACAGTGCTATGCCGCCATTTTTGCTAATTTCACTAGCAACATACCCAACACGACGCACATTAAGTGCACGATGCTCTTTGGAAAAACCAAGTTCAGATGATAAATATTTACGCACCTCATCACCATCCAAAATACTCACAGGACGATCTTGCAGCTCCATCAACTTAACAGCAAGTGCATTGGTGATGGTTGATTTGCCCGCACCAGAAAGTCCCGTCATAAAAATGGTAAAGCCCTGCTTACTGCGGGGTGGATAGCTAATTCGCAACTCTTCGGCAACCTCTGGGTAGGTAAACCAAGCTGGAATTTCTGTACCATCGCGCAAAATATCACGCAGCTGGGTACCGGAGAGCGTCATTGTCTTTGTGCCTGCAGGAATCTCATCAACGGGGTGATACGAATCAGTTTCGGGCACATAGACCATCTCACTGAATGGCAACATTGTAATACCAAGTTCACCAGCATACTGAGCAACAAGCTCCTGTGCCTCATAAGGACCATAAAATGGCTCACCCTTGCTATTTTTCCCAGGGCCTGCATGATCACGCCCAACAATAAAGTGCGTGCAGCCATGATTTTTACGAATAATAGCATGCCACAGAGCTTCACGAGGCCCTGCCATACGCATAGCCAGCGGGAGCAATGCGAGTGTCGCACTACCTTCTGGATAGTAGCGCAACAACTTTTTATAGCAGCGAACACGGGTAAAATAATCAACATCCCCTGGCTTGGTAAGCCCTACCACAGGCTGAATCAGCAAATGCGCATTTGCCTGTTTAGCTGCACGAAACGTAAGCTCCTGGTGTGCACGATGCATTGGGTTACGCGTCTGGAAAGCAACCACACGATTAATATTATTATCCTTAAAATACTGCTTCAGCTGCGTCGGTGTTTTGCGCAAGTCAGTAAAGTCATAATGTTTTGGCATCGCAACCTTGGTCACTCGCCCCCCAACATACACCGGATTTACCTGATTCATCAGGTACTCAACCCCAGGGTGCAGTAAATCTGTTGAGCCGTAGACCAGTTGTGCTTCGCGCCCCTTGTCAGGCGCCCAGAGCTCCTCGACCTGCATGGTTGCAAGCAAATCACCATCAGCTGATTTAAGCGCTAACGTATCGTCCTGATGCATTCCGCTTGCAACCTGCTCAGAAACGTCCAGCGTAATTGGCATCGGCCACAAAGTTCCATCAGCTAATCGCATATTTGTCACAACCTCATCATAATCAGCTTGCTTCATGAATCCCTGCAACGGGGCAAATCCATCACTCATGATCAGTTCAAGATCACAAAGTTGTCGTGTTGTTAATGTAATCGCATGTGTTGCTTCTGCTAAACAACGTGATGCAAACAAACTAACTATCACCAGTGTTTTACAAAAATGCATTATCTTCATCTACTTTCCTTTCTACCTTATTACCAGGCTGCATTTGTTTCATACCCTAAATCAATGAGCAACTGATTTGCTCCTGGCACCTTTTTAAATGCCTCTTTCATTTCTGGCGTAAAATGTTTCTTCCAGCCGTCAATTTGACCTTCTCTGAAGGTGGCACTTCCACCAAAAAGATCATCACTTATTTGTTTAATTTTTTCTGCTGAAAGCTCAACATCAACATGTTTAGCAATCTTCTGTATTTCGTGGTACTGCCGCTCATCGCTACCACCACCGCGACTACCAACTAAATCCTCAAATCTGACTGTGTGAAATTTCTTAGCTTGCATCCATGGCAAGTACATTTTATAAAAATTCACAACGCCATGCTCCCAAAGCATCGGATATCCTTCATTAACAGTCACGCCCCAACGAATGAAATTTTTTTGCCTACCATCAATAAAATCAAGCATGATTGGCTTTGGATCAGCCTCTTCACCACGATAGCCCTTGCTAACCATAAAAGCCATGGAAACAAGTAATGCACGTGGATCTCTTGTCACAAAAAAGTTAGCTCGAGACCGCGTAACTATGTAATCCTCAGCCTCTTTGGTGTATGGCCAATGAAACCATCTTATATCGGTAACACTACGATGAGAATCAATGCTTCTCTTAAGCCGATCTGGAAATGACCCCATAGTTATAGGATTTTGCCTGCCCCGAAAATGATGTGGTGGATCATATCTATTTACTTTATCATAAAATACCCAGCCAGACTGAGACGGCTTTATACCGTCTATGGAGGCATATCTAGTAGTTAATTCTGGCACCCCAAGTAATGCTAGGCATTTAAGTAATAAATGAGTGCCGCCTTTAGGCATCGTAACACAAACAACGCGGTTGCCAGAAATTCCTTCGGGATCCTTCTTAGGAATTTCTTTGCTATTTAATACAATACAAGGCATCCACAAAAATAGGATAGCCGTAATATAGGTTCTTGATTTCATTAATATTCTCCCTTTTTACCACGAAGAATCTTTTTCATATCCCAAATCGATAAGCAACTGATTTGCTCCAGGCACCTTTTTGAATGCCTCTTTCACTTCTGGCGTAAAATGTTTTTTCCAACCATCAATTTGACCATCTCTAAAAGTAGTGCTTCCACCAAAAAGCCCATCGCTGACCTCTTTTATTTTTTCAGCAGAAAGAGTCACACCAATATGTTTGGCAATATTCAGTATTTCTTGGTACTGCAGCTCATCACTACCTCCACCCTTACTACCAACCAAATCTTCAAACCGTACTGTATAAAATGCCTTAGCCTGCATCCATGGCAAATACATTTTATAAAAGCCAACAATCCCATATTCCCATAACAATGGATACCCGCCATTAACAGTCGCACCCCAACGAATAAAGTTCTTCTGCCTACCGTCAATAAGGTCAAGTAATATTATTCCTGGATCAGCAACTTCACCATCTCGCCACCCTTTACTAACCATAAAAGCCATAGAAACGATCATGGCTCGAGGGTCTCGAATAACAAAAAAAGATGCTCGCGAACGAGGAATTATGTAGTCCTCAGCTGACTTACTGTACGGCACATGCAATGGTGCGATACCCCTGATCGTATTACTCTCTGCCAATCTTATTTTCATATTCTTAGGAACATCTCCCATAATACGAGGATCAAGATAGCCAGTAAAATGATTAGGTGGGTCAAAGCGATTTATTTTATCAAACTTCTTCCATGCACGAGGACTTGGTTTTAATCGATCTGATCCACTGTATGGAGCATGGAGCCCCGGAACAGATAGAAGTGATAAACATTTTGTTAATAAATGCGTTCCACATTTTGGAATTGTAACACACACTACTTTTTTACCGGCAGCTGCATCTGCTGAAAAAAACCAATAACATAATATCAATGTCACCAAGGCAGTAGTCTTCATCAAGATTACTCTTTCGCTAAACTTATTTAATTACCACTCCGTTTTCACTATGACTTAAACGATATGAGAGTCAATATCTTGCCACCAAGAGCAGCTACCATGAAGAGTCTTTTTCATAGCCCAAATCGATGAGTAATTGAGTTGCTCCTGGCGCCTTTTTAAATGCTTCTTTCATCTCTGGAGTAAAATGTTTTTTCCAGCCATCAATTTGACCTTCTCGAAAGGTGGTACTCCCACCAAAAAGGCCATCGCTGACCTCTGTTATTTTTTCAGCAGAAAGAGTCACCCCAATATGTTTGGCAATATTCAGTATTTCTTGGTACTGCAGCTCATCACTACCACCACCCTTACTACCAATCAAATTTTCAAACCGTACTGTATAAAATCCCTTAGCCTGCATCCATGGCAAATACATTTTATAAAAATCAACAACGCCATATTCCCATAATAATGGGTAGGCC
>JBIIJF010000139.1:0-2604 GCA_044234015.1 Candidatus Babeliales bacterium | reverse complement strand
GATGCAAGAACGTACGCAATCGGAAAAGCCAAGCTGTGTTTGTAGGCTATGCTTCGCACACGCTCTTCATCCACTGCTGGCAAAAGCCACCGATACCGAACCCCATCAACATGTGTTTTTTGAGGTTGAACAGCTGGGGCACCAGGAGCCTTTTTCTTACCTGGCTTTTCCGTTGTTATACTCATCAGACTCTCTTATTTCTCAATTTTTATCTGCAATTAATCGTGTGTCATTTTTAATGTTGGAAACAAAATAACATCTTTGATTGTTGCCGTGTCAGTCAAGAGCATCACTAAGCGATCAATCCCAATCCCCACGCCAACGGTTGGTGGCAGACCAAATTCAAGTGCTTTGATATAATCTGCATCATAAAAATGCGCTTCATCATCGCCATGGCTACGTGCAGTTGCTTGACCTTTAAACCTTTCTGCTTGATCAAATGGATCATTCAATTCAGTAAAACCATTAGCAAATTCCATCCCGCAAATAAAAAGTTCAAAGCGAGCCGCTAGATCTGGATTATTTGGATCACGCTTTGCTAAAGGAGAAACCTCAATCGGATAGCCCACAATGAATGTTGGCTGCACAATCTTTTGCTCAACACAGGCTTCAAACAAAGCAAACAGCTTTGCCCCATGGCCAGCAGCAGCATGCAGTTCGATTTCATGTTTTTTGAGGGTCGAATTAATCCTGTCCGGCATAATGTCCGCCTGTATCAGACCACCAATTTCAATCAAAGATTCTTCTACGGTCAGCTGCTTAAAAGGTGCTGTAAAATCAATACTTTTCCCCTGAAATGGTACCGTATGCGTAGCGAAATTTTTCTCTACGGCATTTTGCAATAGTTGCTCAGTGAGATGAATACCAGACTGCACATCACCATGTGCCATGTAGAATTCAAGCATAGTAAATTCAGGATTGTGCCGAGTGGAAACGCCCTCATTGCGGAAGTTACGGTTAATTTCGAACACACGCTCAAAACCTCCAACAACCAACCGTTTGAGGTATAACTCTGGGGCAATACGCAAAAAAAGTTCCATGTCGTAAGCGTTGTGATGGGTCACAAAAGGCCGTGCCGCTGCGCCACCAGGAATGGGGTGCAGCATCGGTGTTTCAACTTCTAAAAAGTCTTGTTGCTGTAAAAACGCACGAATCGCTGCAACAATTCCTGAGCGTTTTTTAAATTTTTCACGTGTTTCTGGATTACTGATCAGATCCAGATAGCGTTGGCGATAGCGTTGTTCAACGTCGGTCAAGCCATGAAATTTTTCTGGCAATGGATGTAAGCACTTACTCATGAGATTAAGTTCTTTGACCTGGAGCGTCACTTCACCCATTTTAGTAATGAACAGTGATCCTGAAACCCAGACAATATCGCCTAGATCTATATATTTTTTAAACTGCTCAAATGCCTGTTCACCGACATCGTCTTTTTTGATGTACAGCTGTAGTTTGCCTGCACGGTCTTGCACATGCGCAAAAAAAGTTTTACCGTGGTCGCGACGCGTCATCAACCGACCTGCAAGAGCATAGACGGTGGCGGCATCATTAGTTTTGGTAAATTCGGCAATACTCTCTGCCGTTGTGTGACTCACCTGGCGATAAGCAGGCCAGGCACTATGGCCCTCAGCCTTCATGGCTGCTACTTTTGCCTTGCGCAGCTCATGCTCCTGTGAAAGAGACTCGTGAATGGCTGGATCTATGCTAAAACTCATGCTAAGAACTCCTGAACAGGCCCTCTGGCCGTTAAACAAAACAATGGGCCCCAGTGTAGCAAAAAATGCTGATTTCGTGAAAACAATGTTTACAAGGCAGCTTACCCTGCCTTAGAACACGCAAAACAACACGCTGGCAACCATCCCCTATTGCTAGGTGCATAATTGCAAAAAACAGTTGATTTATACGCTATTTTTTTGTACAACCTTGTTCTCTATTTTACCTAATTTTCATACAAGGATATCATGAAAAAATCACTTTACCTGCTCGCTTCCCTGACTGTATGGTCACTCCAAGCCTCAAAACAGACGGAAGATTCCATTTCACATGAAAACGTTACCCATGCTCTTTCTACCCTCACACCACCAGAAAAGCAGCCAGATAATACTATCCAGAGGAACACCCTGGACCTCTCACAGGTCAATTCCAGCACAGAAAAATCTGCTATCGGCTTTGGATCTATTGAGCTTGGGCTCGCGCGAGTAGAAAAAGAACTTGCTGACGTTCGTGCCACATTGGCCGACATTAAAACATCTGCTGTTGCCCATGCTCAGGATGAGCAGGCAAAACGCGCCCAGATCAAAGAAGCAAATGCAGCACTTACCGCAGAAAATACACAGCTCAAAGAAGAAATTGTCCGTCTTCATAGCGAACAGACCATTAGAGAAGCATCACTCCGTGATAGCACCCAAGCTGCGATTGATGAAGAAGATGAAGATGATGATAGCATCGACATTGAAGAAGATGCGTCAGAAACACAAGACTTAGTGGCAATTATAGCCAACGATGGTGACGAAGAAGCTGAGTAGTCCCGATTGACTTTTTAAGCTGCATGGGGGTATCTTTTGCACAATGCTATTCATTGAAAAAGGACCCCTTCATGCAGCT
>JBIIJF010000136.1:0-2654 GCA_044234015.1 Candidatus Babeliales bacterium | reverse complement strand
TCTATGAGCTCTTTAACGTATGGGATCGCGTCTTCTTGTTCTTGTGCATTCACATGCATCGTAGCTTTTTTGACCAGTTCTTCTGCCGTCATTGTCTCTTTTGTTTTATCTTTGGCACATCCAGCTAAAAGGAATACAAAAAGTAATGCTAATCCGTACATAAAGAGCACCTAGGTTTTCAAAGGGTCGTATTAAATTCTTAAGAAAAGTAAGTACTAGCCTACACGGGAGGCCCCTATTTGTAAACACGGGGTAAGCTAAAATGCGGCTAGTAACTTAAGAGCATCTCTGGTAAAATGTGCAATCCGACTAAAAATAGTACATTTTACTGTTAAAATCATGTCAAAAGGAATGCTTATGGTCCGTAAATTTATTTTTCCACTGTTACTTTCATTAGGGACGATATTCCTATTTAAGTCATATTTTATGGATTCAGCGTCGTCAGTCTCGCAGGGGGTAGTTGTTAACACACAGGCTGAGCGGAACCTTGTTCCTGGCAAGCCAGTCTCTGTTCCCACTGCTGAGGTTATTTATAAACCTTTGCACACGGACGTGGTTTTTAGTGATCAAAAAATGGCCAAATCAAATGAATTAGTTGTTATTGAGAGCGAAAAACACACGGCTACGTTCTCACCAAATGGAGGAACGCTGGTCTCGCTAGCCTTTAAGAATCATAAGGGTAAAGAGCATCGACCTCTTCAGACGCTGGAAAAAAAAGATCTAGAGGATATTTTGCAGCAGCAGGGAGCGTTTTTAGTTGCTGTTGATGGGGCGACCCCGTTTGGTTATGAGCTCCTGGAGAATAAGATCGTTAGTGGAGGTTCCCGTATTGTTTTTCAGGCAGAAAACGATATTTGCTCTGTGAAAAAGACTTTTATGGTGCACGATGACTCCTATTGTTTTGATGTGACGATTGATATTGATCCAAAAGATACTGAAAAACCTGTTACTCCACGGGTGTTTTTACCTGCCCCGTTTATGACAGAACCAGTTGTCACAAAAGCCAACAGTGGAGAAAGGACCACTGTTGCGGAGTCTTCTGATGATGCTATTTCTATTTTTTCATGGGATGAGGCAAAACAGTCTGTTGAGACTTATGAGCCAGCGGCGTCTCAGGCTCTTGCATGGTTTTGGCTTGAAAAGAAGCCATTATTTGGTTTGCAGGACCGGTATTTTGTTCATGCATTGATTGCAGATAGTAACAATTTTGTTCAGCGTGGCTACCTTAAACGGTATAGCAATACGCAAGTGAGTAATATTATAGAAGGCCCTGCGATTGAGAAAAAGACATCTTGGACCCTCTCTTTCTATATGGGGCCAAAAACCGTTGATGATCTACAAGCAGCTGATGAGCGACTTTCTTCCTTGTTGTCGTTTGGTATCTTGAGTCCTATTTGCAAATTGCTTATAGCTTTACTCGACTATCTTTATAGCCTTCTTGGGAGCTTTGGGTTGGCGATTATCGTAATGACTATTTTGCTTCAAGTACCGCTGTCACCGCTCATGATTTATGCTAAGAAAAAGCAAGAAATTTATGCTCGCTATGAACCTTCATTGGCTCGTATTTCATTGAAATATAGGCACGATAAGGTGATGCAGGAACAGGAGTTAATGCGTTTTCACAAAGAGCATAATATTTCCCCAGCTATGAAAATTGCAGGCTGCCTGCCACAATTACTTCGTATGCCTATTATGTTTGGATTGTTTCGTGTTCTATCAAGCTATATCGGCTTGTATCAAGCGCCTTTGGGTGGTTGGGTGACCGATTTGTCATCGCGTGATCCGTTTTATGTTTTGCCATTTCTAACGTGCCTTTCGATGCTCTGGATGAATAAACAAACGACGTTTGCTGAAGAAAAGCAGCGTGTGATGGCATATTTTATATCGATTGTTGTTGCGGCGGTGTTTGCCACATTCTCAGCGGGGCTCTGTTTGTATTGGCTTGTTGGTAATTTGGTGAGCATCGGTGAAGAGTACGTGCGCCGTCTATTCTTTAAGTAGGATTTAGGATGTTGACACAGTTACCAAGTTTG
The DNA here is from genome assembly GCA_044234015.1 of Candidatus Babeliales bacterium. GTDB lineage: Bacteria > Babelota > Babeliae > Babelales > RVW-14 > CAIKAH01. Next base: position 621 of record JBIIJF010000136.1, on the reverse strand, counting down.
CAAAAATTAGTACGGCAGCTGCAACGACTGCCGTATCTTGCTTCTAAAAATGTGTACAAAGTAGCCAGTTATTTGTTGATTAGCGATGAAAAAGTTGTTGATCAGCTTTGCAAGACGATACTTGAGGCACGAGAAGCGATTGCTATGTGTACAAGTTGCTGTAATTGGACAGAACGTGAAGAGCTATGTGCGATTTGTCGATCAGATAGACGAGATAAAACAACTGTGTGTGTCGTAGAAACGTGGCATGAGCTTTTGGCTATTGAGAACGTTGGAGAGTACAAGGGTATCTATCATGTTCTTGGTGGGGTATTGTGCCCGCTTGAAGGTGTTGGTCCAGATAAATTAACAATTCAGCAGCTGTTAAAGCGCCTTGATGGCAGTGTAAAAGAGTTAATTTTTGCTACAAATCCTACCCCTGAGGGTGAGGCTACCGCGAGCTATATCTGGTCAAAAATAAACGATAAAACTATTGTCTGCTCACGGCTTGCGAGTGGGGTGCCTACGGGGGCTTCATTGGAGTACATGGATCGTGTTACTATTGGTAAAGCGATGCAGGGTCGTCGTCCATTCTAATTTTTTACTTTTTCTTATGCTTGGGTGCGTGGGTCTGCCATGCAA
>JBIIJF010000134.1:0-2676 GCA_044234015.1 Candidatus Babeliales bacterium | reverse complement strand
CCTGGTACAGGCCAAGCATAAACTACACAAACTCAACAAATTAAATTTAGCACAAAAAATAACGGGGCTAGTTTTCACTAGCCCCGTTTATCATTTTTATCGTGCACCAGATTTGGCAGCACCAAGAGAACTCAAGAAATATTTCAGATCATCATCATTGAAGCGGAGGCCGCCACCGAAGAAAGCACTTGCGCTATTCTTGCTGACAATATCATCAAAACCAAAGCACGTGTAGAAATTCTTCATAAAGAATGCTTTGTTCAACCACTTGATATGCGGACGACCGTCTCGATTAAACCGCTTATCGCCACCAAAATCGAACGCTTCAAGCGATGTAATCCAATGAACCTTATCTGTTTCAAGCGGTACATACCAATCAACAGCAGCGCCAAATGAACTCTCAAATAACCCAACGCGGAAGGCAAGGCGGTCAAAGCGCTTCCCAAACTGCATGCTAAACAAGATGTCATTTTTACGCTGCGTTACCGTATCTTCGTTTTCAGCAAACCGCAGCTGGTCACGAGCAGTTAAATTCAGGGTTGTTGGATTAAGCTGGTTGCCAGAACCGTCTGATCGCAACCGACGCTTGTGCTTGCGATACACACTGCCTTCTTGATCTGCAACAAGACCTACTTGATAGAAATAATCTGATGTCGGACGGAGACGCAACTCAAAGTAGCCCTTTGAGTTACTATTGCTGAGCATCGTTTCGCTGTGCATATCAATGCTCAACATGAGCGACTGGGTCTTATTAAGATAATCTTTGATGCCGCGAACAGTCTTTTTGATGTCTGCATACGTTTCGTCTTCATTAATCAATTTGCCAACAAGCCCTTTGCCGCTATTAATTTTTTCAACAATTTCCCCAGCTTCCTTAAGGGTTTCACGGCCTTGAATAGCTGCATCAGAAATGTTTTCAAACGCATCTGATGCCTTGCCAACGGTGTTTTTATCTTTCAGATCCGTAACAGTTGTGTTCAGACTTGATAAAATACCATTTAAATTAGCTTCGTTATTCACCATTGTACGCTGCAAAACTTCAGAGAAGTCAGCAATTCTTGAAGATGCTTTGGTCACGGCATCAAGAGCAGTGCGCATCTGCTCCTCACCTTTATGAGTTGCAAAAACATTTTTAAAAGATGTCGTAATATCTTGTACCGTGCTTGCAATATCACGGAATTGATCAAGAAGCTCCCCAACCGTCGCAGGACTCTTACCCGGCATAGCTAAGGTACTACCAGGAGCTAATGCCCCGGTTGATGGGTCACCTGGATCAATCTCCAACGTCTTAACCCCAATCAACCCATCTTGATGAATCATGGCATGAGCATTTTTTGAAAGCCGGATATGTTTATCAATGAGCATCAAAACATCAGCTTTGCCATCTTCCAACAAACTAATTCTTTCAACCCATCCAATATCAACCCCTGCAATTTTTACAGGCGCCTTGATAGCCAGGCCGCTGGTATCATCAAAATATGCCTTGTATTCGTTGTAGCGGTTTTTATCGAGCCGCAACGCACGAATATTAATACTAAGATATAGAAAAACACCAATGGCACTTAGTACAAACAGGCCAACTTTGGTCTCAAGTCTCACGATTGCACTCCTTGTTGCTCATCACAGCCAATACAGTCTGAGCACTTTGAAAACTTTTTTAGGTTGATTGTCTGTTTCTGCAATTGCTTCATCCGTTGCTTTTTCTTTCGGATTTTTTGCTGGCTTCTTGCTAACATCCTGCTCTTTCAAAATGGCAAGAAGCTTACACTCTACCTCATCAACTTTTCCACAAGATAGCACAGAATAAACGGTGCTCCCAAATTCTTTTGCAAAATTATTCTTTAACAGGGAAACTATTTTTGTTTTTTGCCCAAATAACGGCTCAACAACAGACCAGTTTGCATCAATATCTTGCACATGTTCTGACTTAATCTCACCAAGAAGTTTTTTAAACATCTCTTTTTGCTTAATCGCGTCATCAGCGTGTGGCCGACGCAACCCAAACAATGCACAGGTTCCGTCAGACAGCAAGAGCGGATAAATCTTATCATTATCTGCCCACACAGTAAAAATATCAAGCAAGGTCACATTCTTGTTGGGAACGCTTGTTTTATCTTTCCCAGGCATTTTTGGCGGATTATAGAAAATATCAAGAGACTGTAACCCTGGTATCATGAGCAATTCTGATACATCTTGAATAGGCTTTTTACGTTTTTTTAAAAATTCAACTAACCGATCGTGAACCTCTCCTCTCTGCAGGAGAGGGGGCATGTCTAGCCCCTGCATTAAATCATTGTAGGGTTTTTTAAAGGCCATCGTTTTAAAATCGAATATTTGATTAATATTCAGCTTGCCCTGCTCAGAGGAGATACAAAATTGAATGGTGCCATTTATTTGGTCATGTTTTTCTGAGAGATTAAATGTTTGCCACCGATTAAGATGTGGCAATATTTTTTTTAACACATTAAGGCGCATCTTGGTTATATCAATTGTTTTTGGCTTATCACTAGAAGCTGTTGCGGCACCCTCTTCTTTTTCTTCAACAATGGTTAACTGTGCTATTGCCAACTGCACCCCACTATAGGCTAAAAGCTCCGCCTGCTCACGTGCAATCATTACGCGTGTAAATTGGTTATTTAAAAACACGCTTCGAATTATCCCTTGCATCAAGAAAAC
>JBIIJF010000133.1:0-2679 GCA_044234015.1 Candidatus Babeliales bacterium | reverse complement strand
TCCTCGTCAAGCAAAGTTACTCTCAGAGGGGCACGACAGATCGGACAATCAGTGAGAGAATATCGGCTAAGCTCCTGGGCACATGATCGATGCAGTTTATGGCTATTTTTACAAACATCCAAGATGTCGCGGTTCAAAGGACTCAAACAGATAGCACAATCATTAATAGCTACACCTGCTGATCTAGGCTCAACAGGTGTAGCTGCTCTAAATGCGCTAGCAAAAAGGACCAAACAGACTCCCAACATGAAGCTACGCAACATCATTATTCTCCCTTGTAAAAAATAATACACAGTCCCAAAAAAAGGCCCCATCAGTTATACTGATAGGGCCTACACAATTACCTAAAAAAATTATATCTCGCGCAATCTCAGGCAAGAACTATTCAATCTCATCATCAAAAACCTCATCAGCACCATCGTCGTCCACATCGATTGCCAAACGCTCAAGCACAACAGCAAGCTCAGCTGGCGTGCTCACAGGATAAATTTCTTTATCTGGCCATTCACGCTTGAGCAGCTTTGCCATTTTGCCTCCTGGACCAACATCAAGAACTACATCACAGCCACTAAAATGCTCCATGGATGGCCACCACAAAACTGGTGAACTCATTTGCCGAATCAGCGACTCTTTGATCTGATGATTCGATGTTATTTCCAAAGCCTGAATGTTGTTTACCAGGGGTACGCCAAGATTTTTAAAATCAACCTTAGTCATGTAGAGTGCAAACTGTTTTTCCGCTTCCTGCATTAACCGAGAATGAAACGCTCCAGCGACATTTAAGGCTATCACCTTGCCACCTGCTGTTTTAAAATCTGCAGTCACCGCATCAATTTCTGGAAATGTACCAGAAACCACTAACTGCCCTGGCGCGTTGTAGTTAACCAGCTGCAGTACTTTTGTCATCGATGATGGGTCATCATACTTCTGGCAATAGCGACTCACTACCTCGTACGGCAAACCCATAACAGCAACCATGGTACCGGGGTACATTTTGGTCGCCTCGTCCATGAACAATGAACGTTTTTTAAGCAAGTAGAGTGCATCAGGAAAACTAATGCCGCCAGCAGCAAAGAGCGCCGCATACTCACCGGAGCTGTGTCCCGCAACAATATCTGGCTCAATCCCATACTTTGATTTGAGCAAGGCAAAAATTGAAGCGCTCACAAGAAAAATCGCCGTTTGCGCATTAACTGTTTCGCGCAGCTCACGCTCAGACGAGGCAAAACAAAGACGAACAAAATTTATATCCAAGCACTGCGAAGCTTCTTCAAAATACTCTTGAATGAGCCGCTCTTGATCATAAAGCTCTTTGCCCATGCCAAGAATTTGGCTGCCCTGGCCTGGAAAAACTATCCCTAATTTAGGCTTTGATTGTTGTGTAGACATTGATAAATCTCCACCAGCATACGTCATCCATTTTTCATACAAGCGCATGATACAGCGCCTCCAGCCGTAATGATGACAATACAAGACCCAAAATAGCTATACTTTTACAAACCCTAGAGGATGTGGTGCTCACGTGCGCCTCAATAACCTGTTGCTACCAATCTGCACTAATCATTTTCAATTTACCACGAGCCTGTTCTGCCAAGCCTGACTGGTGCTGACTGTCTTTCATGCCATATTTTACCATAAGCTGCTGCCAATAATTTTTAGCAAGCGCAGCATCATGGTTCGTAAAATAATAATAGCCAAGATAGTACAAGCCAGCTTCATGGCAATAGCCATTAACATCTTCTGCAAGTGCGGTAAGAGACTTTAAGCCTTCTGCCTGCACAGCTTGTTTTTTGCTATCAAGCTTCATCAATGCTAATTTTAACTTAACAAATTCGCGCACTTCACCACTAGCAATAGCACCAACAACATCTTCAACGGCTTTAATCGCTTCATCTTGTTGCCCAAGAGAAACAAGAGCATCTGCTTGATATACTTTGAACATTGGACCGATGCCAGCATTTTTATGGCGTTGGTATGCTTGCTCGTAATGTTGTACAACACGCGCCCATTTTTCTTCTTCTGAAGTAAATTCAATACGCTCAGGAGTTTCCAAGGCCTTGGTGCGCTTGCCAACACCTGCATTATAATATTTAAGGGCATCAGAAAAAGCTTTTTGAGCAGCTTCTTGAGTGCTGTGCCGATACCAAACAACCCCACTGCCCACAAGTGCAATACTGGCAACCCCAGCAAGGCCCATGGCAAGGTATTTTTTGTTGGCAAAAATTTTATCAATCGACATATCCATCATCGATGAAAAAGTACTATGTAAAAATTGCATAACATTCTCCTAAAAAAATTGTGCTCATCAACTATACCTCATCACATACTTTTGTACAGAATCAGGACCGTCGGAATTGAGTTGCTAATTTTTTTTGCTACTCGTCATGTCCCATGCAAAAGTAATAGCCTGCTCTAATGTTTTTGCATCAGCCCCACCATGGCAGACAATCGAGGTTCCATTAACCCCAAGCAGCAATGCGCCACCAAATTGCGTGTGACCCATTCTGCTATGAAGATCTGTGGCAATTTCAGGATACCACTGAGTAATCAATGCGGTCACCGCCTCCATGGTTTTAAGCAGCACATTGCCAGAAAACCCATCAGTCACGACAACGTCTACCTTGTGTTCAAAAATATCATACGGCTCAATATTGCCAACAAAGTTCAAAAGCGCTTCTT
>JBIIJF010000032.1:0-8194 GCA_044234015.1 Candidatus Babeliales bacterium | reverse complement strand
AAACCCCCGCCCCTCTTCGTTTAAATTTTATGTAGGAGGCTGGAGAATTTTGCCAAATAATTGCACAATAAGAGGAATTATTGCTTTACCTGGAATGCAAAATTGCACAAACAAACTGAAATCCCAGCCAGAATTGTACAAGGGTAATACAGGTGTATGGACCTGGAAATTTACTAAAAAAGAATTTGAAATGTTTAAATTTTTTCGTATGTTTATCACTATTTTTTTCCTGCTGCAACCAAGTATTTATTGTGCCGCTGATAGCTACCTTAGGTTGGGTCCCCACACAAGAAACAGTGATTCTTTATGCTATCTCCTAATTTCCTTTTTTAGATTAGAATAATGCTGGCAATTATAGCCTGATTTTGTATGTGGTAGCAACGATTGTTGAGCGCTATGTATTGGGCTTTGTCAAATAACCAAGATGTTTTTGGTGAGTGATTACTTGGTCAATTCGATATAGAATGACACACAAATATTTTCAATTGAAAAATATGAAGGGCTGATTTGCTGCGCCAGACAGCGCCTTGCATAGTGGTAAAAAATTCTCTCTTGTGTGGTGTCTTCTTAATTAAAAATTATGTAAAAAAAGTAAATGTGTGTTTTTGATTAATTTGATTCAATCAGTTATTTGAAGAAATTTGTAAAAATAATTTGATTGAAGCTTTGCTACCTGGTAAAGTAGTGCTCGCTAAAAAACAAATTTTCAACCAGAAATATTTCCCATTTGTATTGAGAGGGTTTCTGGCGATTGCAAATGGTCATTATCAGGCGCGGGTACAGCGAGAATACGAGAAAGGATTTTAAGATGCACGGGAATATTACAAAGCGCAGTGGGGCCGTTGAAGCGTTTAATGAGAACAAAGTGCGGGCGTCGATTAATCGAGCGGCCGTTGGTTTTGAAAAAGAGGTTTCAGTTGATCTTATTTTGCAGGAGCTGGGCCGTACCATTTATGATGGGATTGTAACAAAAGATTTTTCTAAGGCGCTTATTTTTGCAGCGACGTCTTTTATTGAACTTGATCCTGCGTATAACTATGTTGCTGCCCGTCTTTTTTTGCAGCATATCTACAAAGATGTTATGGGTAAGGCGGTAAGCAAAAGAGCTCTTGATGGCTTGTATCAAGAGACATTTGTTGCCAACATTAAAAAAAGTGTTGAAGAAGGGCTGCTTGATGCGCGTATTGCAGCAGAGTATGACCTTGAATCGCTAGCCAAGGCGCTGGTCCCTGAGCGCGATAACATGTTTCAGTACATTGGCATACAGACGCTGTATGAGCGCTATTTTTTAAAAGCTGATGGCATCGTTTTGGAATTGCCTCAGGCATTTTGGATGCGCGTGGCAATGGGCCTTGCTTTGAATGAAGAAAATAAAGAAACCCGTGCGATTGAATTTTATACGGTGCTTTCTATGCTTCGTTTTGTCTCCTCGACTCCAACGCTCTTTCATGCAGCAACACCACACCCTCAGTTGAGCTCGTGCTATTTGACGTACGTTGATGATGATCTGGACCATATTTTCAAATGCTTAAAAGATAACGCAAACATGTCAAAGTGGTCTGGTGGCGTTGCTAACTCTTGGACGCAGCTGCGTGGTACCGGTTCGCTTATCAAAAGTATTAAGATGAGCAGCCAGGGAATTGTTCCCTTTTTGAAATTAGCTAATGATGTTGTGGCTGCGATTTATCGTAGTGGTAGTCGTCGCGGAGCTACCGTTGCCTACCTTGAAGTATGGCACTACGATTTTGAAGATTTTATGGATTTGCGCCGCAATACAGGCGATGAGCGTCGTCGTGCGCATGATATGAACACCGCTGCCTGGATACCAGATTTATTTATGAAGCGTGTGATAAATGACCAGAAATGGATGCTCTTCTCGCCAGACGAAGTGCGCGACCTACACGAAATTTATGGTACCGCATTTGAAGCACGGTATGAGCTATACGAACAAATGGCACGTGATGGTAAAATAAAAACATTTAAAGAAGTTTCTGCATCGCAGTTGTGGCGCAAAATGCTCAGCCGCCTTTTTGAAACCGGCCATCCATGGATCACATTTAAAGATGCGTGCAATATCCGTTCGCCGCAAGATCACGTTGGTATTGTTCACTCATCAAATTTGTGTACTGAAATTACGCTCAACACATCGCGTGAAGAGACTGCTGTGTGTAATCTTGGTTCCATCAACTTAGGTAACCACGTAGTGGATGGTAAGCTCGACAGAGACCTGCTGGCAGCTACCATCAAAACAGCCATTCGCATGCTTGATGCAGTGGTAGATATTAATTTTTATCCAACTGAAGAAGGTAAGACTGCAAACTTGCGCCACCGCCCTATTGGCATGGGCGTCATGGGACTGCAGAACGCCATGTTCTTGCTCAACATCCCGTTTCAAGATCAGAAGGCATGTGATTTTTCAGATGAGCTGATGGAGTTTGTTTCCTACCATGCGATTATGGGCTCATCGCTACTTGCAAAAGAAAAAGGTGCATACTCAAGTTTTAAGGGATCCAAGTGGGATCGTGGTCTATTTCCTATCGATACTATTGCGTTGCTTGAGCGTGAGCGCGGTGTGAATGTTGAGGTGAATCGTACCACTAAAATGGACTGGAAGCCCGTACGCGAGCACGTGAAGGCATATGGTATGCGAAATTCAAACACCATGGCAATTGCCCCAACAGCAACCATTTCTAATATCTCTGGCTGTTATCCAAGCATTGAACCAATTTTTAAAAACATCTATGTCAAAGCAAATATGAGCGGCGAATTTACCATAGTCAACGAGTACCTGGTGCACGATCTAAAGAAAGTTGGTTTGTGGAATCGTGAAATGCTAGATACCATTAAATACTTTGATGGTAGCATTCAAAAAATAGATGCAATTCCTCAGTACCTAAAAGAAAAATATCGTGAAGCATTTGAAATTGACCCAGAGTGGCTGGTTAAAATTACGGCTGCACGCGCCAAATGGATTGACCAAAGTCAGTCGCATAACGTTTTTATGATGGGGACTTCCGGAAAAAAATTGAACGATATTTATATGACCGCGTGGCGTTCAGGGGTAAAAACCATGTACTATTTGCGTACCCTTGGTGCTAGCCAGATTGAAAAATCAACGCTTGATGCCAAAAAGTTTGGGTATACCCAAATGCGTGAATATGGAGCTGATGGGACAAGCGCTCGTACGGTAACACCAGCTGAAGCCTATCGCTCATCAATAGAGGCTGTTCCTGAAATGCCAACAGATGAGCTTGTTGTTGCTGCATGTAGAATTGATAATCCGGAGTGTGAATCATGTCAGTAAATCAGATCAGAGGAGCTACAATGACCAATAAAAAAGATGGCATTATTAATAACACCAGTACTGATCCTAATAAAATTTTGCCTATGAAATATCTCTGGGCACGCGAGTATTACAAGTCAGGCGTAGCAAATAACTGGACACCTGAAGAAGTCTCAATGCAAAAAGACATTGAGCAGTGGCAGTCGCCCACAGCGTTGACCGAGCATGAGCGCAAGCTGATTATTTGGAATCTTGGATTTTTTGCTACAGCAGAATCACTCACGGCAAATAACATTGTGCTTGCAGTGTACAAGCACGTTTCAAACCCAGAATGCCGGCAGTATATGCTTCGTCAGGCTTTTGAAGAGGCGGTGCACACAGACACATTTATTTACTGTTGTGACTCTCTTGGTCTTGACCCTGATTACATTTACAACATGTATCAAACAGTCCCATCCATCAAAGAAAAAGATGAATTTGTTGTTAATTTAACAAAGTCTATTTTTGATGCAAACTTCGACACCAACGGTACCGAAAATATGCAAAAATTCTTGCTCGACGTTGTTGGTTTTTACGTCATCATGGAAGGCATCTTTTTCTATGCTGGCTTTGCCATGATGCTTGCACTCAAGCGCCAGCAAAAGATGGTTGGTATTGGTGAGCAGTTTGAGTACATCATGCGTGATGAGAGTTTGCATTTGGCCTTTGGTTGTGATTTAATTAATACCATTATCGCAGAAAACCCCGCTGTTTGGACGCCTGAATTTCAAGATAAAATTGTAAAACTGATTGGGCAGGCGGTAGCCCTTGAGCGCCGCTACGCGTACGATGCGTGCCCACAGGGCTTGTTAGGAATCAATGCCGAGCAATTTTGCGTTTATGTTGAACACATGGCTGATCGTCGGTTAGAGCGAATAGGCTTGCCAAAATTGTTTTTCAAAGAAAACCCATTCCCATGGATGTCTTTGGCGACAGATTTGACCAAGGAAAAGAATTTCTTTGAGCGCCGTGTTACTGAATATCAAAATGCTGGATCTCTTGATTGGTAGAGATAATTGCTTGCCCCGAAGGGTAACTTTTCGGGGCATTTCATGAATGAGAATGAGGTTGCAAAATGATCTATCTGTGGGGCCTGGTTATGCGGTTCTGTTTTTTCATTTTAACACTAGGCATACAGAGCTCTGTGTTTGGTGGGGCATCTGCGAGATGGGGGGAAGAAATTGTGAAATGCCAAGTTGTTCTGGGTCGCAGCCGAGCAGCTTACAATAAAATGAATGAGCCTAGGCAAAAAAACATCATGCGTTTCCACATTACGGAGCCGGGTGATTTTTCAAAGGAGGATGGCGTTATTCTCTTTAAATGCCAGCAGCTTCGTGGAAAGGACGGTAACCCTTTATATCTAATTTTTACTGGGAATCGAGGGGTCTATTTGCAACTAGATGTTCTTCATAAAGATCCAGATTTTTCTTTGTCGATAAATTCAGCTAATAATGCACCAGGGGCTTCTATTGCGATTATAGGACCTAGAGCAATAAAAGAAGCGTAATTAACAGCGGTTTTATCAAATCGAGAAAAAAAGCGGCGAAGGTATTTTATTTTTGAAAAGAAACATTCTATGACAAATCGCTCTTTATAGATGTGGTTTTCGTATTGAGCTGGTGACAAGCTGTTCGATCTCGATGGAATGACGGGAGTGTAGCCCTGGCGAATAATTTTTTGCTGCAGAGTATCTGAGTCATACCCCTTGTCAGCAAGGATGTTGCTAGCAGAAAAACCCTCTAGAAGCTTACCTGCGACCGTAACATTGTGTTGCTTGCCTTCTGTAGTCAGTAGTCTCAACAAATTACCAAGAGCATCAACAACCCCGTGTATCTTGCTAGCATAGCTGCCAACGCAACGGCCAAGCCCTTGCTCAGCTGAATTACCATAGCCTGCAGCACAATAATGATTGATACATCAATCATTATATTTTCTAGGTCTGGGTCGTTTTGAAAAAACTAACATATCTTTCCATATTCCCTTTTTACTCCGTTCATTGAATCGATTGAATCGACTATTCCATGGTCCATATACCTGTGGAAGCTCTTGCCATTGAGCGCCTGTTATCAGCATCCACCAAATTGATTCAATAAAGTTTTTTTGGATACTATCATGCCATCAAGGCTCTATTTTTAAAAACTCAACAGAACCTAAAAATGCAAAAGTGAAAAACAATAATTTTTTCTCTACGTGCTTGCTAACATTTTTGCATACAAAACAGGTAGTAGGTTATTGAGTCTTCTGCAAACGGTCGCGTAGTCGTTGGTATCAACAGGAATCGATGACCCAGGGTGGCTCGTGGTTGCTGATTTGTGTTGCTCAGTAAAATCACCAACGGCATCAAGTGGTTGTGCTGGTAGTTTCCAGTAGGAGCCAAGGTGCGTGATTTGCATATGGCCATGCAGATTGCTGATGACGAATGCAGCCCGCATAGTTGGGTCGTAGGTTGCGCCATCCACCACCAGTGTTTTTGATTGTGCAAATGCTTCAATAATAAAATGGCTGTTGTTGTCCCTGGCCCAATATGCGTAGCTACTGTTTTTCGGGCTTGTTGGTACGGTGTTTTGATTTGGTAAAATAAGCTTGAGCGTTTCATTTAATTGATTGCGATGAATAATAATAATACCATTCCCTAGGGAGCTGTTAACGGGTTTAATAACCACATAGTCGCTGGGGATTATTTGTAAAATATTGTTTGCAAGTTCGTGATGGTACTCTTTCTTGATGAGTAGATTTTGTGGTTTGAATTCTTGCAAGAAGGGCGTATTAAAAAGAGCATTGGTCTCTTGTTTGTCCCTAACAAATTTAGTTGTTGCTCGCCCCAAAAATAAAAACTCTGGATGTTGTTGCGCCGTATGCTCTATTAAACCAGTGGTGCTTTTGGATGAGTGGATAATAACAATCCCGGCTGGTTTTGCTATCCCATGTGTTGGGCTTGGATTGCGAACTCTCATTTTGTATAGTACTTGGCCAAAAGCCCGTACTACTGACCCGTAATTTTCCGTAAGTGTTTTTTTTGCATACTCATTGCTGTGTTGCTGCCAGAAGCTGTTTTCAATTACCCAGATGGGCGTTTTATAGCTCCCCAGGGCGTGCCACAATGCATCCCACATGGCGCCAGTGTAGGTGATTGCATCATAACCTTTGAACCTGGACTCAAGGCCTTCTCCAAACTCACAAATTTGGATAGTAGTGCCATCAAATTTTAAATCTGCGATACAAAAAGATATATCATTAGGCAGTGTGTTGGGTTCTTCGTGGTGATAGGTATGTGTTGCTTGTGCCCCACACAAAAATATTATTAAAAGCCATGTTAGCACAAAGACTTTTCGGACAGAGTGCATTGTGTCCCCCTAGAAGGCCTCGTTGAGAGTAATATAAACCTCAGGTTTGTTGGTGTCTTCTTTGAGGCGCTTCTTCCAGCGCCAACCAATATCAAACCGTATTGAGCCAATTGGTGTTTTGTAGCGGAGGCCTACGCCTGATCCTGGGTACCAGCGACCCTGTAGGCCAATAAGGCCATCTTGGCTCAAAATACCGATGTCATGGAAGAGCGTGATGCCAAATGTTTTGTCGAATGAGTAACGTAATTCGATGTTGCCTTGCAACATAGAGCTTCCGCCTTGGATGGTGTAATGCGTAATTGGTTGGCCACTCTCATCTAACGAGAGCGATGATCCCAGGGGTGGGATGGTGTCTTGGCCATAACCACGAACAGTCGATTGCCCCCCAAGATAAAAACGTTCATTGGGCAGAATTTTTTCAAACTTACCGCGAAAGAGATGACCAAAGCAGCCGCGTAGAGCAAGCACAAGCCGATTAGTGAGTGGAAAAAAGAATGACTGTTCTAGAACTAATTTTGCTTCAAGATCATTGTTGTGCTCTGGGACAATAAATCGGATCGAAGCTTGTGTGTTATACCCTTCTGTTGTGTATATGGGATCATTGAGGCGATTAATAGTTAAGCGAGGCTCAACAAAAAAGTATGGTAAAACTTTATTGATGAGGCCAGGATCGAATTTTAAATTACCTTGAACTTTGGTAATTTTTGCCCACTCGTTGCCTGCAGCAAGGCTCCAGAAATAGTTTTGCTTGTAATCGTTTTCCAATGATCCACGTATGCCATAGACAAGAGCTTGGTATGCTGAACCACTACGTTTAATTTCAGCAGGGTGTACCAGCTTATTCATGTAAACCTGTGTCTTGCCGATACCATCGAAGTTAAGCGGCATTGGTTGTTGATAGACCATATTGAATTTACGTTCGTAAGGATTCCAGTCTCCATCAACCGTCACCTTGTCTGCGCGATTAGATGGGTTTTTTAGAATAAATGAGGCCCCTAATTTTGCCATATTTCTTTCACGGAAAAGAGCATTTCCACTGTTAAAATAGTAGCCAACCCGTGCTCGCAACTCAATGGGATCATCGTCGACAAGGGTGAGTGCGATATTTTTATGGCTTTTTTTGCGCGACAATTGCATTGGTTGCACATGTGTTGTTTTAAATACATCAAGCATGCGGAGACGTTGACGTGTGGCATCAATTTTTTTCCGATCCCATACGTCACCGTCATGAAAGGCGATATGCTTTTGAATGCGGTGGAACGGAACGCTTGTTGATCCTTGAAGAATTGTTTTGCCAAAGCGTACCAATGGGCCGAGGTCAATTTTCCATAACAGAAATACTGTTTCTGTTTGGTCAGTATTTTGCAAAGAGGCAATCTCTGGTTGTGCGTCAACATACCAGTAGCCGCGCTGTTGGTAATGATGCAAGATAAACTGTCGTTGCTCCGTAATCCAGGCGAGATTGCAAGGACGTTTTTCGCCTTTGGTTGGGCGCTTAAACTGCTTGAAAAAATCGGCGTGCTCAAGC
>JBIIJF010000132.1:0-2707 GCA_044234015.1 Candidatus Babeliales bacterium | reverse complement strand
TCATACGACCCACCTTTTTTCTAGACCAAAATCATACGAAAAGAACCTAATTCAGAAAGATCTTTAAATGTCTTAATACTGTATTTTGCCAGACCAGCAGGACGTGCAACAAGAGCGCGCCGTTCATCTACTGCAGCTGGTCCCACCATTTCACGGAGCAATACCAAGGTACCTTCTTTAATTTCATCGTCAGCTGATGCTTCGTAACAGTATTTATTAATTTCTGCCAAAAGCTCTGGTGTAAGTACTTGGCTAATCGACAGCTTTTTTGCCTCATGCTTGATTTTATCTGGGGGAACTGATGGCGAAACATTCAGTGTTTCCAGCTGTGCTGGCGTTAGCGGCTTTTCGTTAATCACCTCAACGAAGACATCAAATTCATTCGGGCTTGTTGCTATTGCCTTGGTTAATTGACGCACAATCCGATTGTACAAATCCCCATCAACCGTAAATCCTAGCTCGTTAGAAATCAACATCGCAAGGGGAAAAGCAACGCCACAACAACACCTACAACAGAGATGCCAACAACGCTTTTTTTTCTGTTGTGCGGCTTTTCTTGCAAGAGCCGCTTGAACAGTTTTTTCTGATGGCACCGGTGGCCTGGCTGCAGTAACAGGCGCTCCTGAGCAAATACCCATACTGGCACCACTCAGTAATCCACCCACAAAGAAAATATACCATGCTTTTTTATGCAACATCAGACCCTCCTGCACCACGCGACCAGTCAATATCACTATACTTGCGAAGCTTTAACGGTACAACCTCCCTAGAATCACTGCGATACGCAGCTTCTCGCTCGTCTTGGAGCACAAGGTAATTCATAAAATCAACAAGATCTGCCCAGTTTTTTTCACTTTCAAGATCGCTCATCAGTTCACACAAGAGCTGATGTTGAAGTATTTTTTCAAGCAAGCCACGTCGTACGTAATACTCAATAAGACGCCCTGGATCACTACGAGTATTAATTGCGGCTTGAACTGCCGGCTCGGCAAGTTTTTCAATAGGCAGGTAGCGATCAACAAGCGTTCTGCCTAGAGGCAAAACATATGGATCTTTGTAGCGCGACAACAAAACCTTTAAATCTTGTTCGTATTGCACATTAGTACGCGTAGAAGTTTTCAGCAGCATGCATAACTTATCAAACGATGCACGCGACATGGTAAGCTCACCCCACTTATGCACTTTCTGTTTGCAGCAAAAACAAAACCAGCCACGCCAGCCACAGAGAGAGGACCCTTGCGACGGAGCAAGCAATTTTACACTATCACCCTCACTATCACCACCATGGCCAGGAATAGGTGGATCACCAGCACCCGCGCCAGCAGCAAACAATGTACTACAAACTAACAGCAACCATGTAAGAAAAATACTATGCGTGTACTGCACTATAATCCTCCCCCAAGTGACTTAACTATTTCTTCCTCACTAGCACCGAGTGTACAGCTCATTTGTCTTTTTTTTATACGATTAAAAATAACCAGCATATGCTGGCAGGATACAACGATCTTTATCTTTGCAAACATAAAAAAAGCCGGCTGTGTAGCCGGCTTTTTTTAGAAAAATGGTCAAGCGATTATTTAACGCTCAAAACTTCAATTTCAAATACCAACGTTGCATGTGGTGGAATTAACGAACCAGCACCAGAAGCTCCGTAGCCGTACTCAGGTGCAAGCGTTATTTCGTAGGTTCCGCCAACAGCCATTTGCTGCAAACCTTCGTCCCAACCACGAATTACTTGTCTACCACCAACTTTAAAACTAAATGGCACACCACGTTTTTTACTGCTATCAAATGATTCTTCTTTGCTTTTGCCAAGAACCCAACCAGTGTAATGAACAGTAGCTGTTTGCCCCGCTTTGACCAATGGTGCATTTGCAGGGGCTGCAACGGTGGTTTTTATATCAAATGTTTTTGGGATGTTACTCACAGCTGTATCCTTTGTTGAATTATTCCAAACCGATGGCTGATTTGCACTGCATGCAGAAAGCAAGCCACTAAAAAAAACAAGCGCCAATCGGCCTTTTACAAAACGATTCATTTTCATTCTACTCTTTTCCCTTTTTAAAAATAACATACTTTAACTGCAGCTAGGATACTCGAACAAATAGCTGTTGAGAAGATGATCTAAGGTTTTGTTCTTCTACCTCTTTGACGTTTCCCTTTCCCTTCAGAAGGAGCAGCTGCAGCTTGAGTCTTGGGTGCGGTTACTCTCTCGTCCGCAGCCGCGATGACCAATGCGCTAAGCAAAGATCCATCTGCATCATCTGCGCAAGGCGTCCCAAACTCAACAGCTCCAGCATCCCCTGAACTCAAGGCTGATGTTGATGATGCCCTATAAACGGAAGTAGCAGGCATTAAATCTCGAGTTGACTCTGGCAACGATGGCAACGTTGCCGCACATGAACCACCAGATGCAGCAACCCGATCAACATCATTGTGCGAAATCCCATCAACAGCAGATATTGAGCCTCCTGAAAGATTTGATGCGACAGAAGCCGCATCGCCCCCGCTGCTAACAACAATTGCTTGCGTTTCTTCATCGAGCGAGGATTCTGGCACCCCGTCTTGGCTATTCCCAGCAATGGCAGCATACGATAGACGACTAGGAGCCGCACACACACTCCCACCTGGCGTTGTAGCACCAGGTGGCATACCCGGTGCCAATAGCAGAGTAGATCCATCAGTACTCGTTGCATCATCACTATCC
>JBIIJF010000131.1:0-2716 GCA_044234015.1 Candidatus Babeliales bacterium | reverse complement strand
CCCCTCGTGCCGTGCTCCAATTGTGTAACAGTTTACTTTTAGGGGTGATGGAAAACCCGTCAATGGACCTGTACAGGCTTTTGTTTGAGTATGGGCAGGATCAATATCATCGCGAAAAAGCAAGATCTTAACATTCTGTTGAGAATGATTAACAATATACAAATGCTCTGCGAAAGCAGTTGTTTGCAGTACAGCGATAAAAAAACACAATACGCCAAGATTAAAAATTCTAGGCATAAAAACTCTCCACCTACTATGACATTTTTCAACTCAAAGCTATAAGACTATCACAATTAGGCTAATTATTTCAAAAATTATGATTATAGGCCAGCACAAAAAACTGTATTTTCCCAAACTCTTTTTTCAAATAAAAATTTCTATTAAGCTATTATTGTAGTTTTATATCAAACAAAAAGGGGATGTTATGAATAAAGGTATTGCTTGTTTGGGTGTTGTTCTTGTGAGCTTGCTCGTTATTACTGCTGGATGCTCTAAGGATGAGCGCACCGTCGGTGGCGTCAGCGTGGGTGCGGCAACTGGAACCGCAATTGGTGTCGCAACTGGTGGCGCTGGTGGTGCTATTGCCGGTGGCATTGGCGGCGGCGTCCTGGGTGGCATACTTGGCCGATCAACTGGCCGTTGCAAGAGCAAAGGCACATGCACATCTAAGAAGTATCACAAAAGTGAAAGAAATTGCTCAAATGGCTCCAAGTGCCACAAGGGCAAAAAGCATACAGCTAAGCACATGCAGTACAACGACAAATAAATATTACGTTTAAATCATTAAAAAAGCGTAGCCCGCAACCGTGGACTACGCTTTTTTTTGTTTTTATGGCATACTGCTCATCTGAACGCTCCTGCCGTTTTTAAAACATGACAACCTTTTTTGCCCAATCAGGAATTATCGTGCAAAGCTTGCTTTCTATCAAAAATCTTAAAGTATCTATTGAAGATAAAGCCATTTTAAATGGTATTGATTTGACCATTAATCCTGGCGAATTTCATGTCATCATGGGGCCCAACGGCTCAGGCAAAAGCTCGCTTTCGTATACTCTGATGGGGCATCCACGCTACACAATTACTGACGGAGACATAGCTTTTAACGGTGAAAGCATTGTCGATTTATCCCCAGACAAGCGCGCAAAAAAAGGCATATTCTTGGCCATGCAGCACCCGCTCGAGATCGAAGGCGTTACCCTCAAGGATTTTCTACGCACAGCCTACAATGCCCTCTATGACGGCACAGAAAAGCAAAAACGCCTTAAAGATTTTGCTGAACATTTGATCAGAAAACTCCATTTACTTGGGATTGACGTCAGCTTTGCTGAGCGGTCAATCAACGTTGGTTTTTCTGGCGGCGAGAAAAAGCGAGCAGAGATGCTGCAGTTAGCTGTTTTAGAACCTAAGCTTGTTATTTTGGATGAAATTGACTCTGGTCTTGACGTCGACGCACTCAAAACAGTTTGCCAGGCGCTCAATCACATTAATGCAGAAAATCCATCTATGGCAGTGCTTTTGATTACGCACTATGCCCGCATCCTGAACTACCTGCAACCACAGTTTGTGCATGTTTTGCAAAATGGCACCATCACACAGTCCGGCGGCCCAGAACTTGCGCATCAGATTGAAGAACATGGATTTGGCACCGAAGTAAAATAGATCTAATCGCCTATTACACAAATAATTGCCGTGTTAGAAAGATCAAGCACGCGCATTACTTTTTTTGGAAAATAGTAAAGTTAATCAAGTCGCAGTCTAAAATTCAACATGGGTGGACAGGGGGAGATTAGTCTGAAGTTTATTTTGACAATCAGGGCAGGGCAGTACACCCCATTGTTTTTTAGAATGATTTTTTAGCCAGGCTCTGCCCGCATCAAGGTTTTGACGAATGAGAGAGGTTGTCCAGCTTATCACCTCACTTTTGGTTTCAGGTGGAAAACGAAATCCTCTAAAAAGGTATTCAAGAATACAATGTGCATGACAACTATGCTTATGGGCAAAACAAACCAACCATCCAAAAAAACGAACTTCATTGTAGGTATTTATAGATGCTTCCAAATAGCAAGTATCGGAGTATTTGTCGATCATCCCGCGTGTTAGTTTCAACCGAAAACCACGTATATTTTCCGTGAATACAGGAGCTTCTTCAGCTAGGCTTTTCACTGGCATGTATCCTGGTTCATAGTCTCTACCTTGTAGAGTAGCTGGAAACAATTGACCATGAGCAAACAACGTAAAGCCCAAAGCGCATAACATTTTTTTCATAATACAATCCAAGCCGACAATAGCCTTGATGTAGTTAAACAATGGTACACAAAAATTATGTTCTAGTAGACACAGAATAAAACAATCAAAATAGCATTATAACAGCCAGGAAGCATTTGTCTTTCTACTTTTTGAATAATTGCAGCATTTGACTGCAATCTGAGATAATTGTTTTAAATAATACTGTTCTATCTTGGGGGGGATAAAGGATGAACAAGGGATTTACGTTAATTGAATTGATGATTGTGGTAACAATCATCGCGTTTCTAGCGGCGCTAGCCATTCCACAACTATTCAAGTACAAGGCAAAAGCCTACAGCGCAGAGGTAAGTATGAACCTGGCATCACTACACACCGCACAGCAAGCATATTTTGCCCAGCATGGCAAATACAGCAGTACGCTGACCGGTGCTGACGGCATAGGCTGGAAGCCATCTGGCTATATTGATGG
>JBIIJF010000130.1:0-2720 GCA_044234015.1 Candidatus Babeliales bacterium | reverse complement strand
GAGTAGGAGCCTAGTGGAAAGTGCCAGGTCTGGTGCTGTGGCGTCCGGTCGCCCGAGGTGTGAGGCAAGGATTATCTGGGCAGCCCCGCGGGAACGCAGGTATTCCAGCGTAGGCAGGATTGCACGCAGCTTGGCATCATCTCGTACCTGTCCGGCAGGGGTCAGCGGTACGTTGAGGTCAGCACGTACGAAAATGCGTTTTTTTGTTGGATTTTGCGAAAAAAGATGTTTTTTGTGCATAAAAAAGACCTTTGTTTGATGGGTGGCTGATGCCTGCTGGAACCTTTCAAATAGCAACTATTTTGGGTCAGTGCTGAGGTTAATCGCAATAAAAATACAAAAAAGCAGTGAATTGCACTGTTACACCACCACCCCGGTTGATAGCCCTGGGCGTTTAGCCTAAAATGATAATACTATTTATTAATAGAAAATATTGCTGGTTTTTAACCGGAGAGAAAGATGAACCTTAAAAATATGGTATGTGCGCTTGTGTTGGTTGTAACCCTTGGTTTTACCAATGATCGTCTGTACGCAATGCAAAGCAATGGTGCATCGGTCATGCAAAGCAATGGTGCATCGGTCGCCTTGGCTATCGCTGCTGTTGTATGTGGTGTGAATGTTCTTCATGAGCGTAAGCTTGGCAGAGAATATTCAGGGAATCATTGGGAATCTGATCAAACGACCAGGCATTCGCTCTGCCGTAAAGTGACATATTGGTATAGGTGTTTTTGTGCAAAAATGAAAAAAATGCAAGAAAGAGTGCTGTTTGCATTTGAATCTGCTGTGTTTGGGGCAGTCGTGGCTGCATCAATCTATGTGACAAAATAAAGAAATAATTAAAAAAAGGAATGACTATGAAAACTTTAAAAAATATGGTTCTTGTACTGTTGGCTTGTGGTGTGACTGCTGCGTCTGCTGAAGACCTCGTTGAAAACACTCAGACGGTTGCTGCTCCGGTTGAGCAGGTTGAACACAACGTTTCTGCTGATGTTGCTTCGGTTCTTCCCGCAGAGGAAGAAGAAGTTGCCAAGAAGGCGCCTGCTCAAGCAGAACAATCACTTACAGACCAGCTTGATCAGCAGTTTCCTGTTGGCAATGCTGATAGCGATGGATTGGATCCTGAGCTAGAAAATTTATTGAAGTCATTAGAAACCGAAGCGCCTGACGCGCAATAAAAAATAGGGAAATGGAGGTTGCTCATGGATACGTTTAAAAAATTGATGCTTCTCAGTCTTATGGGACTTTTAGCTAATAATATGCTGAATGGGGCTAATCGTAATGTTCGTACTAATTATTCTCCTGTTCTTTTTGGTCGAGCTGATGATGCTCCTTCTGCTCCTACTGCTCCTGCTGCTGGTGGTGGTGATGTTTCTGTTCCTGCTCTTGTTGAGCAGGGAGCAACACCTTGTTCTCCTCCTCCTGATCCTGCAGTAGTTCCTGGTCCTACTGGTTCTTCTGTTGGTGTTGATGATGGTGCTGTTGGTGAAAGAGCTCCTAGTAAGAAGAATGAGGGGCTTACCATAACAAAAGTTCAAGCTAAATTACGACGCTGTTTTATGGCGTTTCTTGCTTTGAATCATACCCAACGGCGCAATGTATCGAAAACTATAACCCCTGCAGCTGCATTACTTAACTCATTAGCAACCATATTAAAATATTCTGAGGGGTTCAGAGTGCCTCAAGAGAGCTATTCACAGCAGTCAGCTGTCCAAAAAGGAATACAAGAAATGTTCGCAGCAGTTCTTAGTTGTAGGAAAATGACTCTGGACTCTGATGTTAAAGAAGCTAGTGTAATTACTTTTATGTCTCAAAATTTTACTGATGCTTCACTGATCTATCAATTTACTGATCAGGGAGAAGATATTTTGCAAGGCGAGCTGGAAACAATTAATCAAACGGCTAGTGATCTTTTTGAGAACATGGAAAAACAGGTTAAGCAAAAAAGAAAAAAATTGGTTGAAGAGACTCGAAAGCCTTTAGAAGAACCATCTGCATGGAGAAAAAAGATGCCATTAGTATCAGTGGTAGCCTTATTAGCGACTGGAGTGATTGGTGCATGTATGGTTCCTTACCCTGGTCTTCGGAAGAACAGTTGGGGTGCAGTTTTGCTTGCTGGCGTGTTTGTTTCTGGGCTTTCTTACTATCTTAGCCCACGATTAGAGTAATAGTAGGTTTTAGAAATTAATAGTATTAAGTTGAGGTGCATTATGTATTATATTCAACGATTAATAAAATTTTGCGGTGCATTTGCGGTAGTTTTGTGCCTCGGTAATGGCTTATTCTCCTCTGCTGGTGCTGGTGCTGGTAATGTGCCTAAGCAAGGCGATCAACAACGGCCGCTTGGCGGTGCAGGCTCTTTTCATAGATTTAATGATCTAAAATCTATGGATCGGGTTTGTGAGGCTTTACAATTGAGAATCAATGAACTGCGAGAACTCTTGGCTTGCGGAGATACTGTGTTGAAGGATAAGAGAGCGGAGATTCAAGAAGAATTTGGAAAGCTTCGACAAGATATTTCTGGTGATAATAACATAATAGGAGGAGATCGAAAGCAACAGGAAAAAGTAGCCAAATTGTTGGAAAAATGTATTGGAGCTGAGGCTGGTTTGAGTATGATCAACGCTGAGCTAGGTGCACTCGTTGATTCCCGTAGTAGCAATGATGCTAGTAATACAGAAAAAACAAAGAAGCTAGACAAGGATTATAATGATTATCTTGTA
>JBIIJF010000052.1:0-6402 GCA_044234015.1 Candidatus Babeliales bacterium | reverse complement strand
ATAGAATAAATTTTTGTTGCTTGAATTGTCTCTTCAAAAGACATGCTTGGCAAAATGGTCCCCAGGCGACGCGCCAGCATGGTTTTGCCAGAGCCCGGTGAGCCAATAAGAATAATGTTGTGTTTCCCCGCCGCTGCAATTTGTAGCGCTCGCTTGGCTGCCATCTGCCCCTTAACCTGATTAAAATCAACCAGCGAGTCTGCCTTTGCTGCTTTTTGCCTAAACGTTGATGGAATTGGCTCAAGCACAATCTCATTGCGCAAGTAGCTGACCAACTGGACTAATGATGAGACACCAATAATGTCTATGCCCTCAATCAGACTTGCTTCGTGAATGTTTGCATCAGGAATAATGACCCGTTTTTTACCCCCAAGCAGCGCCCCGTGCACCATGGAAAGTACCCCGCGCACCGGACGAATGTGGCCATCCAAAGAGAGTTCGCCTAAAAAAAGCGTCTCGGCAATAAACTCTGCTGGCATGGCAATCAGCTTGCCCGCCTGCAAAATAGCAATAGCAATGGGCACATCAAAAAGGACATCTTCTTTTTTTAGCGAGGCCGGTGCCAAATTAATGGTAATAAACCGATCTGGCAAGGCAAGCCCACTATTTTTAAATGCCGCTCGCACCCGGTCTGTACTTTCCCTAATCGCTTTATCCGGCAGGCCAACAACGCAAAATCGCATCACCCCAAAGGACAAATCAACTTCGACGTCAACGGGATGGGCATTGATGCCGATGGTAGTAGCAGAATGGATAAGAGCATGCATGGGAATATCAAACAGGAAAAATTTTTAAAATAATGTTATAACTTGCAAATGGTATAACACCAAACAATTTTATTGAAAAATCATCAGTAAAAAAGCCTATTTTTATATTAATCACCGTTTTTGTTGCCCCGTTTAACTATTTGATTGTTTCCAGATAGAATTAACAAATGGACTGATGACTACTGAATTTTGGGGATACTCTTATGATGAAACAAATTTCTTTTTTATTTTTACTCTGTTTGATGACGAGCCAAGTGGATGCAGCTGATTGTACAAATGGCAGTGGCTGGGGACAGTATTATGACGAAGAAGAGGCCGTTGGCACTCATGCTAATAGTGGTTCGCCTGAAAGTTCACCATCACCCGAGCTAGCAACAGGAGAATTAGCCCCAGTAGCCGACGATAGCCAAAAGGACTACCCAGACGCTACTAGCTTTGCTTGGCCCAAAGATCTGGATCCATTTGTAGAAAACTGTGTTGAGGATCCATCACTTCTGCAAGCCGCTAGAAAAGCAATGCGCGCCAATCAACGTCGCAACTACATCATAAAATGCATGCAGCACATGTCCGATAAAATTAAAGAGCTTGCAGAAAATGACGAGCCGCTCACCCCAACAGAATCAGATGGCATACACGGCTACTTTTATTACAAGAAGCTACGAAAGCGCTTCAAGGAGAAAGTACAACCGATTGTCCTCACATACCCGCTCCTGCTCGACGCTGAAGAGCTTGCGATATTCAACAGGTATTGCGCTATCCTTGATCTCCCTGTGATTAAGCATACTAAACCGTCTGCAACTCTGGGGTAATAAGAACTCAATCACCAACAGCTCAGATCATTAGAAAAAATTAACTCTTCCCGCAAGGCAGCCTGCTGCTTTGCGGGTTTAAGATCAACAATATCAAGCACCGTCAGACCAGCATCATTTTTTTTGTCAGATCCACGCCAGCGGGTGTAGCCATTAAAATTTTTACCATCTCTACATCACCCAGATACACGGCACGATGCAGCGGTGTATTTCCTTGGGCATCAACATTCTCAGCCTGCCAGGGATCCTTTCCGAGCAACAATTTTGCTATCTCATATTTGCCTGGAATCGCAAGGTGCAACGCTGTTAACTGACCAGGCAACTTCATTGGAGCCGTTAGCTTTATTTTTTTGTGATTCGCGAAACAATCCACCGTACCTGTTGCTCCATAGACTACCGCATAGCCTAGTGGCGTCATCCTTTCTGCTGAATACGTATTTGGACTGGCACCCAATGCCAAAAGATGTTGCAGTACCGAGGTAAAGCCAAACTCTTTAAAGGCCAACGAAACCAATGGCACTCCTTCATACAGCTGATTGATATCTGTCCCTTCTGCAACCAATCGTGTAATTGTATCCAGATCGCGGCTTCGCATCGCAGCAATAATCGGTGGTACATCATGGTACTGATACGCTTTTCTGGCGGCATAACACAGCCCACCAACAGCAACACAGCCGCCAACACCTATTGTATTCACAGTAGCAGCAACAGCGCACCCCCCAAGGGTTAGCCCATAGCATGCACCCACCGCCATAAAAAAAGTCTCTAGGGCATTATAATTAACTTTGCTTGATACATGGAACGCGCACCGTGGTTCGGTCTCATACCGAGCAATAATGTGGGGCATGCTTGGCAAGCCATAGGCAGAAGCAATTGCTCGTGACATCATGCGACGAGCAATCCCAGCAGAGGGTCAGCTTATTGCATCAACATCGCCAAAACCGATAAGACTCATGGCTAGAATAAAAAGCAAAGATTGTTTCATGCCCATCCTCAAATACTAAACCGTCTGCAATTCTGGGGTAATAAAAATAAGCAGCTGCTTATCAACTATTTTCTTACGTGACCAACTGAACAATAGCTTGAGCAGCGGAATGTCTTGGAGCAGCGGCACACCATTTTTTTCGTTCACTTGTTGGTTGGTGATAAGCCCACCGATCATCGTCGTTTCACCGCTGCGCAGCAGTACACGGTTCTGCGAGCGCGACGTATCAATGGTGTAATTGAACCCATCATTCTGCGAGCCAGTGCCAATTTTCTGGCCACCAGACAGGTAGGCGATTTGTGAATTCTCTACAAAAATATCCATAAAAATATCTTGCTGATTGGGCGAAACCACCGGAGTTACTTTGACCTTGGTACCAATATCTTTGTACCGCACCGTCGTCACATTGGTCAGCTTGCCTTCGATAGCTTCATCGAGCTTGACCTGCATAGGCAGCTCACTGCCAACTAAAATCTCAGCAGACTCTTCGCTGTGTACCAGGAGTGACGGTTTTAAAATAGTACGAATTTCATTGCGCGACTCTGCAGCGTTCAACTCAAGCGTCAGGCGTTTGGTATTCATATCTTTGTTGCCAAAAACAAATGGCACTTTGATGGCAGAGGTCACCGAGCTTGGGACAAAATTCAACGCCCAACCAACAATTTTATTGAACGGTGTAGTCTCGTCAGCACCTCTTCCATCTCTGCTATCCACTGGCCCAAGGCCAGCAAAATCCATACGCTTCAAGCTACTGGTACGGTTGTACACACCAGACCAGTTGAACCCAAGCGACTCTTCAAAATTTTTGTCCGCGCTCACAACGCGAATGTTAATCCGGACTTCAGGCACATGCACATCAAACTCACGCAGATGTTTTTCAAACTCTTCTGCGTAAGCCCGCCGCGCCTTAAAAATAATTTTATTATTCGTGTCGTCCTGCACCATGTAAAAAAACTGCTTCTCTGGGCTGGCCTGCACAATCCCCTGCCACAGCTTTTCAATCCGCTGTTTGAGCGCAGGAGTCCATTTGACGTGCTCAAGAGCAAACACCCCGGTCACCACATCTTTGTCTCGCGCTTCTGCGACCAAGCCCTTTACGTGCTCACGTGCAGCAAGGTATGGCATAATGCGCCATACCCCGGCATCTTTGACCAGTGCTAACCGTGGCGTGCTACTGGCAAGCAAACTTCGCAACAGCACTGCCAACGGCAAGTTCTGCGCACTCAACTCATCCACACTGCCGTGCACATCGGCATCCACAATAAAAGAGACCCCCGTGCTTTTAGCAAGAAGCTTGATCACTTCTTTGATAGGCATTTTTTTAATCTGCAGGGAAACCATGCTTTTTTGCAAAATTTCATCTTGGTACTCCTGGTTAAGCAAATTAAAAATCTCTTGCTCAATTGCAGCTTGCTGGGCTGCAGCCTGATTCATGCCCGTCTGTTTTTTTTCTGCTTTACCCTTTACTGGAGCCTTTGCCCCTTTCTTCTTTTTTGCCTTTTTGCCCTGGTCAGCTTCAACTATTTTGCGAATTTGCTCAAGCTGCGCTGTACGCTTTACAGTACGCTCATTTTTTATGAGGTCAGATGACAGTGGCGGTAGATAATCAATCCCGCTCGTTTCCACAGCAATGTCCGCCTGCGCAGAAATAACCACTGCACACACCACGCATCCACTCACCACAAACAATCGCTGCCAGGGCTTCATGCCTCGTCCTCCACCTTATTTTTAGTCAATCTGCAAAACAAGCGTCTCGTTAGCATTCACCAGCTCAACCGCTTTTTGCGTAATCTTTGCTACGGTAAAACCATCAAATGAGCCACCAATGTGCACCAATTCATGTATGCTACCACGAGCAAGCGATACACATTTTTTACCCTCAACTTCTACAATCCCTTCCAACACAATCACCTGGTTACTGCGCATGCGTGGTGGCTTGGCAAAAGGATCTTGCACCTCGCCAACAAGCACACAGGTGGAACACAACAGAATTAACATCCCAAGGGCTACTAATGCGTCCATACTCATTCATCCTTCACACTGATAACGTGAATAATTGCTTCCAGAGTTAAGAGCTTTCCTTTTGCCCGTTCAAGCCGCACAGCTCGTACGGTGATAGGGTATTTTGGTTTTTCAAGTTCCTGAAGCAGCTCAAGAAGTTGGTGAAATGGCCCCTTGGCCCGGAGCATAAGCAAGTGACTATCATGAAACTCCTGATGCTTGCTGCACAATGGCTGAATACCTCGGCACGATATTTTTTGCCTGCGCATCATCAAAAGCAAATCGTTGATGGTATCTTGCAGGAGCGCAATATCGGCTGCGTAATGTGATTTTTCTTTAACGAGGGCTTCGTACTCCGTCTGCCATTCTGGCACGTGGTCGAGCACTGCCTCAAAGGCACTCACCTGTTTGGCAAGCGTGGTAAATTGATTACAAACAGCATCTGCCTGTGCCTTAAGCGGAAGTACGCCGTAGTAACCACCAACTCCCAACAATACAGCCGCCAGCAACCCAGCAACCCCATAACAAAGCGATGGCTGCACCGTGGCAACAACCCGCATAATCCGGTTTTGATGTAACCAAAATGACACACTCGCCCCTTTTTGACTGGCAGGTATTTTTATTCCCAAACTTGCCTAGGGTACGTAATCTATAAAAATTGAGTAAATAGATTGCCTTTAAACATCCTCAATATGCGCCACCCCAAGCACTTCTTCAATGGTCGTCAGTCCAGCTTTAACCTGTCGTACGCCATCGGCACCAAGTAAGGTCATACCTTGTTCAATCGCCTTTTTACGAATAATTGTAGCATCAACGCGCTGCACAATCAGACGAGCAATTTCATCATTAATTTCCATAATTTCAAACACAGACAAACGCCCTTTATAACCGAGCTGCAGACATTCATCGCAGCCAACGGCCTTGTAAAAAGTTGCACCGCTCAAATCCGTGTGTGCCTTGCCCAGTTGTGCAAGCATCTCAGCTGATGGGGTAAATTGGGCTTTGCAGGCCGTACACAGGCGCCGCACCAACCGCTGCGAAATAACACAAACCAGTGATGATGCGATTAAAAATGGCTCAATCCCCATATCCAGAAGTCGCGTAATGGTTGCTGGGGCACTGTTTGTGTGAATAGTACTCAGCACCAAGTGCCCGGTTAATGCTGCTTGTGTTGCAATCTGTGCTGTCTCACCATCCCGAATTTCTCCAATGAGCACGACGTCGGGATCTTGTCGCAAAATGGAACGCAGCGCTCCGGCAAACGTCAGCCCTGCTTTTTCATTCACCTGCACCTGATTGATGCCATACATGGTGTACTCGACCGGAT
Source organism: Candidatus Babeliales bacterium (assembly GCA_044234015.1). Classification (GTDB taxonomy): domain Bacteria; phylum Babelota; class Babeliae; order Babelales; family RVW-14; genus CAIKAH01. The sequence continues at coordinate 513 of JBIIJF010000052.1, read as the reverse complement.
CTTCAACGGTGATGATGGTCACGTCCGGTTGATTGAGGCGATGCAGAATTGAGTAGAGGGTTGTTGTTTTTCCGGAACCGGTTGGACCACTCACAAGTACAATACCGTTGGGACGCGTAATAATTTTCAGCAGGAGCTTCAGGTCTCGCTCACTCAAATTGAGCTGTTCAAGCTCCACCATGCCCTTAGATTTATACAGCAGTCGCATAACCACACGCTCACCGTAGTTGGCAGGCAAGATAGAAACCCGAATATCAATCGCCTGATCAGCAACTTTAATTTGCACACGACCATCTTGTGGCACGCGCTTTTCTGCAATGTTCAGGTTAGACATAATTTTGATACGGGAGACAATGGCTCCCTGATAGCGCTTTGGAGGCGTGAGACGAAGATACATATTACCGTCGATACGAAAGCGCACGCGCAGTTCTCGCTCAAACGGCTCAATGTGAATATCAGAAGCGCCCTCTTTGACGCCCTGCATAAGCATGTGGTTGACGAGCTTGACAATAG
>JBIIJF010000031.1:0-8484 GCA_044234015.1 Candidatus Babeliales bacterium | reverse complement strand
CTATGCAGCTGGGGCATATAAAACTGAAACGCTTACCCCAAGTCAAACATATTATGTAGAAGAGCGCTTGCAGTACTACAAGCGCAAAGGTATGCATTTATCTGATGAGGCTCTTGCCCATGCTGCCAGGCTGAGTAGTGCCGTTGGAGCGGCAGCTATGGCGTTTGAAAGTAATATTGCTGCTGATACTCGAAGCATTACGGTTAGTGCTGATGGTCTTGCTGGGGTGAGAGCGTCATTTATTGCAACGCTGGATAAAAATACTGCTGGTGAGTACATACTTAAGTGTGATTATCCTACCTGTGGCGAAATTATGCCACATTGCAGCGTTGAGGATACCCGTCGCCGTTACAGCGAGGCTTTTGGGAATAGGGCTGTGCCAGCGAATTTGATTGCGCTTGATGATCTGATTGCAAAGCGTGACCAATATGCAAAGGCGCTTGGCTTTGAGAGCTATGCTACCTACGAGCTGTCTGGCGAGATGGTAAAAACACCAGAACGTGCCATGGCTTTCTTGGACCAAGTTGCCGCAAAGGCCAGAAAAAAAGCGGCAGATGAAGTTGCTTTGCTCAAAACAGACTTGCCTGCTGGCGTGACGCTGGACGAAAAAGGGCGCTTTAAGTCATGGGATTGGGGCTATGTTGAAGAGCAATACATTCAGAAACATTTCAACGTAGATCAGCGCGAAATTGCAGAGTACTTCCCTGTTGATAAAGCCTTAGAGGGCGTGTTTGCAATCTACCAAAAATTTTTAGGCCTGCGTTTTGCCATGGTTAAGCCAGGCTGGGCTTGGCATGATGATGTGCGTGCTATCGAAGTCTATGATGCAGAAACCAATATTCTGCAGGGCTTTGTAGCCCTTGATCTGTACCCTCGCAAGGACAAATATACCCATGCGTGCTGTGTACCTCTCAAGGTACCGTTAGTAAGAGAAGAGATGGCAGCATTTGGTGGACGGTCACCAGCCTTTACGCTTGTAATCGCGAACTTTCCACAAGCAACAAAAGATGCGCCAGCGCTGTTTAAGCATGCTGATGTTCAGACATTTTTTCATGAGTTTGGTCATGCTATGCATTTTGTTCTGAGTGCTACGCAATTGCAGGTGCAGGGAATGCCTGGTGTTAAAAGAGACTTTATAGAAATGCCATCACAAATGTTTGAAGAGTGGCTGTATGATCGCGACTGCTTAAAGCAGGTTTCTTGCCACTACAAAACGGGAGAGCCTTTGCCAGATAGCCACATTAATGCGCTTATTCAGCTCAAAAATTTCTCATCTGGTGGTGACATCTTAAGCCAGGTGCGCCTAGCCTACATTTCGCTGCTGTATTTTGGTGCTGGCCAGAAAAAAGACACTGATGCGATTCGGCAAGCTCTAACGGAACGCTTTTCTATTTACACGGTGCCAAATCCTGCGGTGCATCCGCAGGCTGCGTTTGGCCACTTGGGCGAGTATGGTGCTCGGTACTATGGTTATTTATGGTCTAAAGTTTTTGCCTTAGATTTGTTTCAGGCCATTAAGGAGCGTGGTCTGCTACAAAGAGAGACCGGGAAAGCTTTTGTTGATGCTCTTCTTGGCCGCGGGGCAACCTGTGATCCTAATGAAATGCTTACAGATTTCTTGGGCCGCGAGCCAAATTTTAATGCTTTTTTCAAGGATCTTGGTTTTAAACAATAGAAAACACCGCTGAGATAAGCAAAACGAGAAAGGCCGCTATGATTGTTTGTTAGCGGCTTTTCTTCGTTAGGTGAATGCTTTGCAAAGGATTAAAGAATGAAACAAGAATATATAACGTCAGTAAACGATGCCATGGCTCTTATGCCACAGACCGTTGAAGATGTTCAGCAACGAGTGCAGGATGCGTTACGCGCTGCAGAAAAGGCTTATAAAGAGCTGCTTGCCATACAGCCGCAAGATAGAACTTTTACCAATACCATGGCAGCACTTGATTATCTGAGTGCTGTCCTTTTAGCTGAGCCTATTAACCTCCTTGGGGTTGTTGGTATGGTGTACCCCGATGTTGCGGTCCAAGAGGCGAGTAGAAATGCTGAGATAGTTTTGAAAGAGGCCCAGGAGCGTCTTATCGCTTCAAATAAAGCGGTTTATCAAGCTGTTTGTGATTATGCTGCGCATGGTTTTGTAACAGAAGACTGCAATCAACAGCAGCGGTATTTTGTTGAACAGACAATTAATGAGTACAAACGTAACGGAATGCATCTTGCCGATGCAGAACTTGCGTCTGTTGTTGCACTAAAAAATGAGATAGAGTCACTCATTCAGCTATTCGATAAAAATATTGCTGATGATGCTCGTGAGGTTTCCGTTGCAAAAAATGATCTTGCCGGGGTGCGGGATGCATTCATTGCCACCCTTGGGATGGATGGCGATGGCAATTATCTTTTGAAATGCAATTACCCAACAACAGCAGAGATCATGCCTCACTGCACCGTTGAAGAGACGCGGCGCCGCTACGCTGAAGCAATGGGCAATCGTGGTATGCCAGACAATTTAATCTTGCTTGACAAGATAATTGCTAAGCGTGATCAGTACGCAAAAATACTTGGTTTTGAAAGCTATGCCGCCTATGAGCTTGCGGGTGAAATGGCATTGTCTCCTACGCGGGTAACAGCATTTTTAGAGCAGGTATCGGCTAAGGTTACTGGCAAGGTATCCTGTGAAGTTGACCAACTGAAGCACGTATTGCCAGAGGGGATAGCGCTTGATTCTCAGGGCAGATTTAAGCCATGGGACCTTAGTTTTGTTGATGAACAGTTTAAGAAAAAACATTTTAATATTGATCAGCGCAAAGTTGCTGAGTATTTCCCTGTAGAAAAAACAGTTGATGGTCTTTTTGGTATTTACCAAAAATTTCTTGGTTTACGTTTTTCTCTTGTTGAGCCTGATTGGGTGTGGCATAAAGATCTTAAAGTTATTCAAGTGTGCGATGCAACCAGCGGCACATTACGAGGCTTTATTGGCCTCGATCTGCATCCACGGCAGGGTAAATTTACGCATGCGTGTTGTGCTGGCGTGCGGGTTCCTAGTTTGCAACCAGAGGCAAAAGAATTTGATGGCAGAGCTCCAGGGTTTGCCATTGTGATTGCAAATTTTCCAAAAGGAACAGTGGAACAGCCTGCATTACTTAATCATGGTGATGTACAAACATTTTTTCATGAATTTGGTCATGCAATGCATTTTGTTATGAGTGCAACAGAGCTGCATAGTCAGGCAGGGTACAATACCAAGATGGATTTTGTGGAGATGCCATCACAAATGTTTGAGGAGTGGCTGTATGATCGAGATCTGCTCAAAGATATCTCATCGCATTATCAAACGGGCGCGCATCTTCCTGATGAGCTGATTAACGGTCTTATTGGCCTTAAGCAATTTTGTTCAGGCATTAGCCTTCTTCGGCAGCTGGTGTATTCGTTTATGTCACTCCAGTATTTTGGGGCATCATTTGGGCACCTGGGGCATTACGGGGCGCGGTACTATGGGTATTTGTGGTCAAAGATATTTGCGGTGGATTTGTTTGAGCATATTAAGCCGCAGGGTTTATTGAATACTCAAAATGGTAAGATGTTTATTGAAGCGATTCTTGGTCGAGGTGGCTCTTGCCCGCCAGATCAGATGCTTAAAACTTTTTTAGGGCGTGATCCTAGTGTTGATGCCTTTTTTAAAGGCCAGGGTTTTGAGTAATATTTAAAGGGGCCGAAATGGCCCCCTTTTGTATGCAGTTACGTTTCAAACATGGTTCGCACGTCATTTTTGACGATTTTGCGTGCTACGGAAGTGTCTTTGCGTTTACCACAACCGAAGAGAGTTATGCTAAGTAAGATGGCTAAACTCATGAGCATATATTTTTTAAGCGCCACGGGCAGCTCCTTTATGTATTTTTAATCATTTGTTGGGTACTGGTATCGTTATTTTTCTTTATATCGGTGCTAATGTCTTCAAAATAGGTGCGGACGTCCAGAGCCTTGAGTAAGCTCGCTTCATTCCCTTGCCGGCCAAGGAGTAGCACATCAGGTAGGACCAGTTGCTGGTTTTCATTGGCCAAGAAGTTTCCCTCAGGAATAAAAACATTGTTGGGTGGCGTTAGGAGTACAACCGTGAGTGGGTTGATGGTGCGGTCAGCTGGCATAGCATCTTTTTTGACCTCCCAGAATGAGCGGCCTTTCTCGTCTTTTTTGAGATTGCATGAGTAAATGACTGTTGGTACTGGGTCTGGCGCGTAGACGCGGTGAGAAATGGTATTGCCTCGAACTTTTGCAAGTTCAATGCTTGGTGTGATGGCAAGGTACACTTTTTGTGCCGTGTGCCGGAGCGGAAAGCTCACCAGACCATCATGCGCAGAGACGGTGAAATAACCACCATAGATGGCTGCGACGCCATTGAGCGCCGGCCGCATACTTGCCGATGGTGCGTTTTTTGCCAGTCTCTCACTCTCAATTCCTTGCAGGATTTGCAGTGGCGGGTGTTTTAAGTACAAAATAATTCGGTTATCACCAGCAAGCCGACACGGCGTAAGGCAGAGTGACAACGATGCAATAAATAAATAGGTACGTATCTTCATAAAAAATCCTCCCCCTAAAGATCTAGTTCCATTCTACTTGATCCATCAAGATTATTTAATAGATAACAGAAATTAGTTAATAAGTTGTTCTCTGTGGATATTTTTATTTGAAAATATTACTCGTTGGTTGCATAGGCCCGATTGCCATGGAAATGTGGTGGTGTATACTGGATACTTCAGCCATTTTATTCATCATTACATGAGTTTAGCCCATGAAATCCCGTCCAATAGATAAAGCTTTGTTAGAATTTGTAGCCCACATCAAGCCAACAGACCATCAGATAGAGCAATTTGAAAAATATGCCTCTTACCTGTTGAGCTGCAATGAGCAGTTCAATCTTACTGCCATCACAGATGTTGCAGGGGTTTACCGCCAGCATTTTGAAGATTCAGTGATGCTGAGCAAATTTAGAGATATGTCCAAAGTCAGCATGATTGCAGACATTGGTTCTGGTGCAGGCTTTCCGGGCATTCCCCTTAAAATTATGTATCCGCATTTGAAAGTGGTCCTCATCGAAGTCACCTACAAAAAGCAGCAGTTTTTAGAAGATGTAATCAAGCTCTTGGAGCTGACTGATATTGAAGTGTGTGGCATGGACTGGCGGACCTTTGTGCGTCATGCTGAGTATCCAATTGATCTGTTTGTAACTCGTGCTGCTTTCGATGAACTTGAATTGATGCGTATTTTTAGGCCCGCTTGCCGCTACAAAGATGTTGAGCTTGTCTACTGGGCATCAAAGCAGTGGGAGCCGCACAAAAAGGCGTTGCCATTTATTGCGGCTGTTGAAATGTACCCGCTGGGACACAAAGAGCGTCGTCTGGCTTTTCTGCGGTTACCTCAGGAGCAAGACACGGTGGCATCAGCGACGGTTGAGCAATAAAAAAATTAGATTTGTAAAAATAAAAGAGGGCCGGTGGTTAATAACCACCGGCCCTCTTTTATTGACGTACATTATTTCTCTAAATCAAAAAGATCATCATTACCTGGCATATCACCGATAAGATCTTCAGGTTTACCGCCTTGCGCGAAAGGTCCTTCTGCCCTTCTAACATCTGCAGCAGCTAAAAATTTGTCTTTTGGACTACTCGCTGTTTGATTTTGTCATTTTAATTTTTCTTCGTGCGCCGCGATCTTCTTGGCCACCTTACAAAAAATGGGCCCTGCGTTTAAGCGGGACCCATTTTAAAAGTTAGGTTGTATATTTTGCTTTACTTGGTTTCGGTGAAGTCCGTATCGATTGGATTTTCACCAGCGGCACCACCATCAGCTTTGCCACCAGTTTGGTTTGCTTGGTCGGCAGGCTGTTGCTCTTTGTAGAGTAGCTCAGCAATTTTGTAGGAAGCTGTCATGAGCTCATTGTGGGCTTTTTCTAGTGCTTCTTTGTCGTTCTCATGCTCTTTAAGTGCCGTCTTGGCGACTTCCAGCGCAGTCTCAACCGCATTGACTTCAGCGATTGGCAACTTCTCTTTATTTTCTTGAATAGTTTTTTCCACTTGAGTGATCATGCTATCCAGGTTGTTGCGCTTTTCAACGGTCTCGCGGCGCTGCTTATCTTCTGTCTCGTGTAGTTGAGCCTCTTTTACCATGCGGTCAACTTCTTCTTTAGAAAGACCGGAGGAGTTGGAGATGGATATTTTTTGCTCTTTGCCCGTACCCAAATCTTTTGCAGACACATGGACAATACCATTAGCATCTATATCAAAGGTTACTTCGATTTGTGGTACACCACGTTGTGCGGCAGGAATACCTTCAAGGCGGAAACGACCAAGGGTTTTATTGTCGGCCGCAAATTCGCGCTCGCCTTGCAATACGTGAATATCTACAGCGGTCTGATTGTTTTCGGCGGTTGAGAACACCTGTGATTTACGGGTTGGGATGGTGGTGTTGCGCTCGATAACACGTGCAACAATACTTCCCATGGTTTCAATACCAAGAGAGAGTGGTGTAACGTCAAGGAGTAGAACGTTGGTAACATCTCCAGCAAGCACCCCGCCTTGAATAGCTGCGCCAACAGAAACAACTTCGTCTGGATTTACCGAGCGGTTAGGCTCTTTGCCAAAGAAGTCTTTTACCATTTGTTGAACTTTTGGAATACGGGTTGAACCACCAACTAAAATGACTTCGTTAATTTTGCTTATTTCAACGCCAGCGTCAGCAACCGCGCGTTTGCATGGTTCAAACAAACTGGTGAAAATGGTTGCGCACAGTGACTCAAATTTTGCACGGCTGAGTTTGACGACCAGGTGCTTTGGCCCAGAGGCGTCAGCAGTTATGTATGGCAAGTTAATTTCTGTTTCTGCGGTCGAAGATAGTTCGATTTTTGCTTTTTCAGCAGCTTCTTTAAGACGCTGAAGAGCCATCTTGTCCGTGCGCAAGTCCATGCCGTTTTCACGTTTGAACTCGTCAACCAAGTACCCTATGAGGCATTCGTCAATATTGTCACCACCGAGCATGGTGTCCCCGTTGGTTGATTTTACTTCAACCACGCCATCACCAACTTCTAGGATAGAAACGTCAAAGGTTCCGCCACCGAAGTCGAACACGGCAATCAGCTCATTATTTTTTTTATCAAGGCCGTATGCAAGTGCTGCTGCAGTTGGTTCGTTGATGATACGACGGATTTCAAGCCCAGCAATTTTACCAGCGTCTTTGGTTGCTTGGCGCTGTGCATCGTTAAAGTATGCAGGCACGGTTACCACGGCTTCGGTTACGGTCTCGCCAAGGTAAGCTTCTGCAGCCTGTTTGAGTTTTTGTAGTACCGCGGCAGAGATCTCTTGTGGTGAAACTTGCTTACCATTGATTTCAATAGCACAGTCACCATTCGAAGCTTGCACTACGGTGTAAGGAACTAATTTGAGCTCTTCTTTTTTGATTTCAGCAAATTTTCTGCCAACGAAACGTTTTGCAGAGAAAATGGTGTTGGTTGGGTTGGTGATTGCTTGGCGTTTTGCAATCGCACCAACGAGGCGTTGGCCATCTTTTGCAAAGGCGACGATGGATGGGGTGGTGTTGGCGCCCTCTTGGTTGGGGATTACCTTGGCTGTGCCACCTTCCATGAATGATACTACTGAGTTAGTGGTACCTAAGTCTATTCCTATAATTTTTGACATAGTTTCAAGTCCTTTGTTTTAGTGCGCTGATACGTGCTTTTTAATTTGCAACCTACAGCGTAGCGCTCAACTTTTTACATGTAGATTATTCTATTTTTTTAACAGCCCAATGTCAAGGGGGATACTGCATTATCTTAGCCGTGGACACTCAAGTTTTTTTGGCCCCCAGGGCAGGGCTGCGTTTGGCCATATTAAAGGAGGATTTAATAAAAGAAGAGTCGTGTAATAATAACTTATGTTAATTAAATGCGCCTGTTGCCAGAGGCTGCCCGGGCTAATAATAACCCCTCTTTATCGATCTGATCGGCGCGGCGACCGGGGCACTCCGTTGCGGCCCCCCTGCCCTTGCTCTGGGGCTTGGGGGCTCGGGGGTTCGGGACGAGGGGATTAAAAACGGGGGTTGGGGTTAAGAGGCAGGGTGGCCTTACCTCCGTGCTAGTCTCCTTGTACTCTCCTATGGGGAATAGGGGGAAGAGGGAGGAAGGAGGATATTATTGATACGGTATGTTTGCGTATTATGTAAGCGTATAGCGTACAAGGAAGAATGAGTGGATTAAAAGGGGATTTAAAATGGGCTATAATTAAATTAAATTATGCCCAATAGTGGTGGGGTGAAAGTGGGACCGTAATCCTATGTTATGTGTAGAGCAAGAGCAGTCATGCCTACCTATGTGTATAGAAAAATCTTGTATGTACCAATCGGACGATATGAACGGAAAGCGTAAGTGTATAAACCAATCTTACGTCATTATTTATAGCCTCGCGTGTTGCGTGTGCAGTTATCATGCGCTAGCTTTCG
>JBIIJF010000030.1:0-8595 GCA_044234015.1 Candidatus Babeliales bacterium | reverse complement strand
TTGCCGCTGAATCTGGTCTTAAAGGCAGATGCTTCTACCAAACCACTCGCAGTTCCTCCAACGTGAAAGGTTCTCATAGTGAGCTGTGTACCAGGTTCTCCGATAGATTGTGCAGCAATAACACCCACAGCAGTTCCCATATCAACAAGATTTAATGTTGAAAGATCCATGCCGTAGCATTGAGCACAAACGCCACGTTTAGTTTGGCAGGTAAGGACAGAGCGGACAGCAATTTCCATAACCGCAGAATCACGTAATGCTTTGACGATAACGTCATTAATGATTTCGCCCGCACGAGCGATAATTTTGCCTGAAACAGAATCTGCAACGTCAACCGCAATAATTCGACCGTAAACGCGATCTGCCAACGGTTGTATTACTTCCCCGTACTCTTTGAGATCAGTAATAGTTACATAACCAGTGCCATTACAATCTGGAGAAGAGATGACAACGTCCTGTGCAACGTCAACAAGTCGACGCGTGAGGTATCCGGAGTCTGCTGTTTTCAGTGCAGTATCTGCAAGCCCCTTACGAGCTCCGTGTGTGGAAACGAAGTACTCGAAAACACTTAAACCCTCTTTAAAGTTTGCAAGGACAGGTGTTTCCATAATTTCACCAGATGGCGTAGCCATCAGTCCCCGCATGGCGGCCAACTGACGGATTTGTTGTCTGGATCCACGTGCTCCGGAGTCAAGCATCATAAACACAGGGTTGAATGGATTGTGCTCTTTGTCTCCATTAGCAGCAGATTTGCGGTCGTCTTCTTCCAAGGCCTGAATCATGTCATTGGTAAGATCTTCAGTGGCTCGCGCCCAAACTTGAATAACTTTATTGTGGCGTTCACCATTGGTGATTGCGCCATCAAGATATAGTTTCTCTGTTTTTTCAACTTCGGCAGTTGCTTTTTTGACGATAGATGGCTTGGTTTTTGGAATTACCAGATCGTCAATAGAAAGAGATATCCCGCCAAGAGTTGCGTATGAGAAACCAAGGCGCTTGATTTTATCAAGTGTTTCTACGGTTGCTTCTGGGCCAAAGGTTTTATAGACCTTGGCAACCATAAGAGATAAATCTTTTTTCTTAACCGCTTTGTTTACCCAATTAAAGCTACTACCGGTTGGTAATGCTTCATAAAGAATAACACGACCAACAGTTGTTTCTATGAGCTTGCCGTCATCAAGGCGTACCTTGATTGGTGCTTGCACATTAACTTTTTTGTGTTGATATGCATAAACAACTTCGGCAATGTTGCCAAAAACAAGGCCTTCTCCCATAACGTTCTTGCGACCCTTGGTCAAATAATAGAGTCCAAGTACCATATCCTGGGAAGGAACGGCGAGTGGACGACCATTTGCAGGGGTAAGAAGGTTTCTTGTCGAGAGCATTAATTCAATAGCTTCTGCACGCGCTGTCTTACTCAACAAAACGTGCACTGCCATTTGGTCTCCGTCAAAGTCTGCGTTAAAAGCAGAGCAAACTAACGGGTGAATCTTGATAGCCTTGCCCTCTACAAGGATAGGATAGAAGGCTTGGATACTGAGTCTGTGCAATGTTGGTGCACGGTTCAAAAGAACGGGGCGACCACGCACAACTTCTTCCAGCGCTTCCCAAACCTCAGGGGTCATATCTTCAACCATGCGTTTTGCAACGCGAAGATTAGGTGCTAGCTCGCGCTGTTGCAACTCAACATAAACGTAAGGCTTGAATAGCTCGAGGGCCATCAATTTAGGAAGTCCGCATTGATCAATTCTCAGCTCTGGATATACTACGATAACTGACCGACCTGAGTAGTCAACACGTTTACCAAGTAAGTTTTGACGGAAACGACCCTGTTTCCCACGCAACATTTCGCTGAGCGATTTCAGTGGGCGCTTATTTGTTCCGCGTACAGGTTGCCCACGGCGACCATTATCAATCAGAGCATCGACAGATTCCTGCAGCATACGTTTTTCATTTTTAATGATAACGTCTGGTGCTTCGAGCTCGATAAGTCGCTTGAGCCGAATGTTTCGGTTAAGAACTCGGCGATATAAATCGTTCAAGTCGGAACTTGCAAACCGACCACCTGGCAATGGGACCAATGGTCTTAGATCAGGTGGTAGTACAGGTAAAACATCCAAAATAATCCACTCTGGACGAATATTTGCTTGGATCATTCCAGACAAGATTTTGTAACGCTTAGCAATACGATGCTTGATAGCGACAGATGTTGTCTGCTTGTACTCTTCTTCGATTTTTCTAAGTTCAAAACTGAGGTCGAGAAGGGACATTAAAAAACGTATTGCTTCTGCGCCCATACCGGCTTTAAACATCGTATCATCAGGATTTGCTTGCACATAGCTTTCATGCTCTTGATTAGAGATGAGAATTTTTTGCGCATAAGGTGAATTACCCTGATTGATAACAATATAACTATCAAAATAAATGACGCGCTCGAGGTCTCGTACGGTCATGTTCATGATGAGGCTTAAATAGCTCGGAATGCCCTTTAAGAACCAAATATGACATACAGGGGTTACAAGGTTAATGTGACCCATGCGTTCACGACGAACACGAGCCTGAATTACTTCAACACCACATTTTTCGCAAGTAACGCCACGGTGTTTCATGCGTTTGTATTTACCGCAGTTACACTCCCAGTCTTTCACTGGGCCGAAAATGCGAGCGCAGAATAGACCGTCACGCTCTGGCTTTAGCGTACGATAATTAATCGTCTCTATCTTCTTTACCTCGCCATATGACAACGACCGAATTTTATCCGGTGATGCAATACCAAGCCGGAGCGCATTAAACTGGGTAATGCTGATATACTCACGAAATCTTTCAAGCATCTTGTTATTCACCAACGTGCTCCTTACTTGTCTTGAATAAATCGACCTGTAGGCCTAAGCTTTGCAACTCTTTAACCAATACGTTGAATGACTCTGGAATCCCTGCTTCAGGAACCTCCTCGCCACGAACTATAGCCTCATACGCCTTGATTCGACCATTTACGTCATCAGACTTCAACGTCAACATCTCTTGAAGCGTATGTGCTGCACCGTAGGCGTACAGAGCCCAAACTTCCATCTCCCCGAGGCGTTGTCCCCCAAACTGTGCTTTTCCACCGAGCGGTTGCTGAGTAATGAGCGAGTAAGGCCCAACGGAACGAGCGTGAAGTTTGTCGTCTGCCAAGTGGTTCAATTTCATGATATAGATGTACCCTACAGTCACCGGCTGATCCAGCTTTTCGCCAGTACGGCCGTCAAACAATGGGTATGATCCGTTTGCAGGTAAGCCTTGCTCAACAAGAAACGGTTTGATCTCTTTTTCGTAGTCTGCACCGTCAAACACAGGTGTTTTGAATGCAATACCCTTGTCAGCAGATTTGCGTGCCAAGTTCATTACTTCTTCTTTGCCGTATTGTTTTTCGATTTGTGCTACAAGAGTTGAACCATAATAATGAGCAAGTTTTTGTTTTACATCTGCATAGGATGCGGTGGTAAGCTGCTCAGCAAGTTTTTCGCCAGCAACCTTACCTGCCATTCCAAGCATGGTTTCAAGAATCTGCCCAACGTTCATACGACCTGGAACACCTAATGGGTTAAGGACGATATCAACAGCTTGGCCACCTTCCATGTACGGCATGTCTTCGATGTTAACAATCCGCGACACAACCCCTTTGTTTCCGTGACGTCCTGCCATTTTATCACCTACAGAGAGGCGTCGTTTGGTAGCAACGTACACTTTAATCATCTTAATAACACCGGATGGGAGATCATCACCTTTGCGGAGCTGATTAATACGATCTTCTTTAAGAGCGGTAAGGACGTGAATTTGATTTGTTAAAATCTCATTATAAGTTTTGATTTTACCATCGATTTCTTTGTTGCCTGTTTCGATAACAAGCAGTGACTCAATAGCAGATTTTTCTAATTTATCTGTACTAAAAACACCCTTAACCAAGAACTCTTTAGCTGTAGCTGACTTACTTGTTTGTCCATCGAGCAGATCCATGACACGGCTTCGAATGCCTTTTTCTAGAATCTGCAGATGGTAAGCAAAGTTATCTTCAATTTTTTGTGTTTCTCTGACTACTACTTCTTTGTAGCGCTTATCCTTGCGAATGCCGCTTCGTGAAAAGACTTTAACGTCTACAACGGTTGCTTCAACGCCAGGCGGAACGCGCAATGAGGTATCACGGACTTCTCGTGATTTTTCACCAAAAATAGCACGAAGAAGTTTTTCTTCTGGTGAAACTTGAACATCCCCCTTGAGAGTAACTTTACCAACAAGAATGTCTCCAGGTTTTATCCTGGTACCAATTTTAACAATTCCATCTTCATCAAGTGATTCAAGGTCTTTTTCTGGTACGTTTGGAATATCACGAGTAATTTCTTCTGCACCAAGTTTAGTTTCGCGTGCTTCAACGATGAACTCTTCAACGTGAACTGATGAGAAAACGTCATTGCCAACAAGGCGCTTGCTTACGACGATAGCATCTTCGTAGTTGTATCCTTGCCATGGAATAAACGCAACAAGGATGTTGCTACCAAGAGCAAGTTCACCGTTTTGCGTTGCTGCACCAGTAGCGATGATATCACCTTTAACAACAGTATCACCAACACGTACGATTGGATTAAAGTGAATCCAGGTGTTGTGACTAGAGCGTGCGAATTTCTTTAAATAATAGATATCAATTGGACGAGATAACCATTCTGCTTCGCTTAACTCATTATTATTGAGACGCAAAATAATTTTCTCTGCAGATACATACTCAATTCTACCTGAGGTACGTGCATTAATAACAGCGCCTTCAAGAGAGCCAAGTTCGCACTCAATCCCAGTACCAACAAGGGGCACTTCACAATTAATCAGCGGAACTGCTTGGCGTTGCATGTTAGATCCCATGAGTGCTCGGTTTGCATCATCGTGCTCTAAAAATGGAATCAATGCGGTTGGCACAGAGAAGATCTGTTTTGGCGAAGCATCAAGATAGGAGATATTTTCAGGGGTTTCCTGAATAAAGTTTCCGTCTTTTCGGACGACAATTTTTTCACCAACAATCTGGTTATTTTTGTCGACGGTAGCTGTTGCCTGTGCAATACGCTCGCCAATTTCCTGGAAAGCATCAAGATAGAGAACCGTGTCTTCTACTTTGCCATTTTTAACAGGGCGGTAGGGTGTTTCAATAAAACCAAGAGCGTTTGCTCGAGCATATGTTGAAAGAGAAGATATCAAACCAATGTTTTGGCCTTCAGGTGTTTCAATTGGGCATATGCGGCCATAATGAGATGTATGAACGTCACGAATTTCAAAGGTTGCACGCTCACGAGTAATACCACCGGGCCCGAGAGCAGATAGGCGACGCTTGTGCGCCATTTCTGCCAATGGATTCGTTTGATCCATAAACTGTGAAAGTTGTCCAGTCCCAAAAAATTCACGAAGCACCGCAGACAAAGGCTTAACATTTAAAAAGTCGTAAGGCATCAATGAAGCGTAGTTTTCTTGTAATCTAAAGCGCTCTTTGACGATGCGCTCAATGCGTGCAAATCCAACATACAGTTGTCCTTGCAAGAGTTCGCCAACAAGACGTACACAACGATTTCCAAGGTGATCAATATCATCAAGCTCACCTTCACCACGCTCTTTCAAGCCGATTAAGTATTTGAGCGCAGCAATAATATCTTCTTGTGTTAGGCAGGCTATTTTATCGTCAATAGTTAAGCCGAGCTTTCTATTGGTACGAATACGCCCAACGATCGTTAGGTCATAAAAACGAGGATTAAAGAATAAATTGTTAATGTATTCAGCCATGACTTTAGCAGAAGGAATATCCCCAGGTTTCAATTTGGTATAAACCTCTTTTAGGGCACTCTCCATGCTGTTTGTTTGATCTTGAGCGAAGGTTAAGGCCATGGTTGGCTGGACAACATAACCTGATGATTGAATTAATTTGAGCGATATATTACCTGAGGCTTCAATTAAATCAATAATCTCTTCAGTAAGCTCTGCACCAAGAGAAGCAATCAGTTCACCAGTTTTTGGGGAAATAACATCTTGTGCAACGATCTTACTCATTAAGCTTGTTTTGCGAACGAGCAACCGGTCCACGCCATCTTTGTGCATTTTATCAATGAGAGTCTTAGTGATACGCTGACCTACAGCGTATCTACTGTCGAGCTCTTTTGGTAATGCGCCAGCTTCAAGACGTTGGCCGATGAGGTTGCTATCAAGTTTACGATAGAACACACCGCTCTTAAACTCAACAGTATCAAAATCGTAAAACATTGAAAGAATGCTATTCTTTTCAATACCAAGTGCTTGCAAGAAAGTGGTTGCTAAAATTTTCTTTTTCTTATCAATACGGACGTGAATAAGATCGTTATGATCGAATTCAAAATCAAGCCAAGAGCCACGACTCGGAATTAAGCGTGCGACGTGGTAGGGTTGCCCTCGATAATCTTTAGATTTTTTGCTCAATGTAAACATAACACCAGGAGCGCGGTGAATTTGACTAACAACAACGCGATCTACGCCGTTTATTAGGAATGTGCCTTGGCTACCAAGTTGAAAGGTACCATCATGATCTTCATAAAGATCAACCATTGCTGGCAAATCACAAAAAAATACGTCTTGTTCTTTAATATCGCGAATAACTTTTTGATTAGAAACAGGATCAACGTCCCAACCAATCAATTGCATTTTAACTTTTAGAGGGAGAGAGAATGTTTTTCCGCTGTAACGACACTCGTCAACAGCAATAGGTACTTTGATAGAAACGCGAGAAAAACATTTTTTACAGTGGATATAACTTGCAGTATCTTTTTTGCAAGAAGGACACTGGTTGCTGTTAATTAACTTGCTACAACCAGTTTTTTTACATGATGTACAGGCCCATTTGTATCGGTTAGCAATACCCGCCACCTGACCACAAATACACGCCCAATCGCCAAGCTCATAACTAACATATTCAAGTGATATGCGATCGTTATGTTCTACAGGAAAAGTATCGCGTAAAACTTTTTCAAGGCCGATTTGCTTACGCTCCGATGGAATGCAGTCAAGTTGCACAAAATCATTGAACGATTTTGACTGTACTTCGATCAGATTCGGTAGCGAAATAACCTCTTTAATTTTACCAAACGATTTCCTTAGAATCCCTTTACCTCTACCAAATCTAGACATTCAATCGCTCCTGTAGCCAAAACGCATTGATATTTATGTTTAAAGAAACCAAATGGATACCGTCCTAATAGCCGTTAGAACGGTATCCATAAAATAAATGATCTTAAATCACTA
Source organism: Candidatus Babeliales bacterium (assembly GCA_044234015.1). Classification (GTDB taxonomy): domain Bacteria; phylum Babelota; class Babeliae; order Babelales; family RVW-14; genus CAIKAH01. The sequence continues at coordinate 1,314 of JBIIJF010000030.1, read as the reverse complement.
GCAAAACAAAAAAGTTGCGTTATGCAAGTTCGATTTTGCCGCCGGCTTCTTCAAGAGTCTTTTTAATTTTTTGAGCATCGTCTTTTGATGCTGCTTCAGATACTACGAACGGCACGTTTTCAGCACCATTTTTAGCATCGCCAAGAGACAAGCTTGTTACTGAGCGAAGAGCCTTGATAACGTTGATTTTGTTAGCGCCAGCATCTACAAGAGTAACTTTGTACTCATTTTTTTCTTCAGCAACAGCAGCTGCACCAGCAGCAGGCATTGCAACAGCGGCTGCAACAGGAGCGGCAGCTGAAACACCGAAAGTTGTTTCGATATCTTTGATCAGATCAGCCAATTCCATTACGTTCATTTTTTTGATTGCGTCAAGTATTTCAGTTCTTGATGACATGTGAGAGACTCCTTAAAACATACAACAGCTATATACAGTTTAAACACTAACATACGCAATCTTGCATCAATCCGATTTTGGATAAGATCACGCACACTCTATCATAAAATAAGCAACTTTACTATTCATTCCCTTGTTTTTGTTGCTCAACAGCCTTAAGCGCATAAGCCAACTGAGCAATATGTGCATTAAGAACACGAGCAAGTCCTGCAATAGGAGCTTGAAGGGTAGCTGCAAGCTGACCAATCAAGACTTCTTTTGATGGCAAGGACGACAAATACACAAGCTCTTGTGAGCTAATCATGCGGGCTTCATAAAAACCAGCGACAACTTTTAAAGAAGCATGATCTTTGGCAAAGTTAACCAATTGTTTTGCAACAGCCGAAACATCGTTATTTGCAAACACAAGGCCAACCTGGTTTTTGAAATGCTCAGCAAAAGAGTCTGATCCAGGAATTTGTTGCGCGGCAATACGCATTAAAGAGGCTTTGGTAACCTTAATGGCTCCGCCATCATTACGCACTGTTCTGCGCAAAGCTTGCAAGTCTGCAACACTCAAGCCTTTATAGTTGATCAAAAAGGTTGCTTGTGCTGCATTCATCAAGCCTTGTAAGTCAGAAACGAGCGCCGTTTTTTGTTGTTTTTTCATATTTGAATCCCCCTGATTAGTCTACGTTTACTTCATCAGGGTTGATGGTAATACCAACGCCCATGGTAGATGAAATAGTAATTTTTCTAATGAACTTACCCTTGGACGAAGCAGGCTTACTTGATTTGACAGCTTTGATGAGCGAAAGAAGATTTTCGCGCAGTTTACCAGCGCCAAATGAAACCTTGCCAAATGGTGCGTGCAAAACACCGGTCTTGTCGTTTCTGTAAGATACACGACCTTTTTTAAGGTCAGATACAATCTCACC
>JBIIJF010000029.1:0-8604 GCA_044234015.1 Candidatus Babeliales bacterium | reverse complement strand
AGCAAAACCGAGTGCCCAATCGTAATCGCCATTGTGGTCGCTCTCATAGTTTGAATAGGTAGCAATGAGTTTGCTATTGCCAGTAATTGTTGGGCCGTATTTCTGCATAAAAGCACCATAGGTAGGACCTATTTTTGCAGTGCCAGCGTTGAATTCTAGGGTGTTTGATGTACGCAAGGTTGGAGAGATCATTGCGTTGATTGCTAAGATAGTTTGCAGTGCTGATGTGATCATGAAACATACTTTCTGGTTGGGGTAGGTTGATCTTCCAGCCGTAGCTCTAAGTCCGTCCAAGCTTGCTAGTCCGCCATAGCCAAAGGCGATAAATGGATAGCGAAGACTGGTGCGCCTGGCAGGGCTCGAACCTGCAACCTGCGGATTCGAAGTCCGACACTCTATCCAATTGAGCTACAGGCGCACATTTTTTTCTTTTTCCATTGCAGTATTGTACCAGAATTCTGCCATTTTGCTAGAACTGCGTGATCATCGTTGGATCAATAACCATCACGTGAGAAAGCCCATGGAGGTTAATTATCGGCTTTAACTCGATGTAATGATACAGCTCTTTTTCTTTGATGGAATGCCATACAATTTTACCTAAGCAAAACCCTTGCGGATAAATCTGTCCTTGGCCGCTGGAGATAATCAAATCGTTATCTACAACCTGAAATAGATGGCTTACGTAGGTAAAGTTGCAACCAGTTGGTACATTGTAGCCTTGCACGATGCCAGGAGCATGCGTTTTACTGGTGTAGGCAGAGACTTTGCTTTTCTCATCGGTGATGAGCATAATTTTGCTGTACCAGTCATAGACTTCTGTGACGCGACCTATCAGATGGCGCTGGTACACAGCAACCATATCTTTTTTAATACCGTCTCGGCTGCCAACATTCACTAAATAGTAGTGAGCAGTGTCGTCTACATGTTTGACCATGATGTGAGCAATGATGCCTGTAAGATTGTAGCGCTCTGCAAAGGCAACCAAATCTTTGCTTTGTACGTACGTATGGCGCTCTGCGTTGGCTGCGATTAGATCGTCGATGGCCGCCATGTACTCTTTTTGCAGAGCTTGGTAGCGGGTTTTGATATCAGCATACGCAGCCTGGTCGTCATGCCAGTGAGTTATACGGTTACTGATCGCACCTGAGAGCGCTATCCATGGATAACAGCAGCTGGCTGCCAGGCTATCCATCCAGTCCATGCGGATAAAATATACCTTTTGCAGGCCGTAGAGAACAAGGCAGCAGGCAGATACTAAAATGAGAAGCCGTTTTATAAAAGGGTGCATGGCTCTTGTCTCTGCTCATCAATGAGTTGCAGGAGGTAGATACGCATTTCTTCTTGTGTTTGTGACCGGAGGAGTTTTTGGCGCCATTCTGCTGCGTTGTTAACGCCGCGGATGTATTGTGGTAGTTGCTTTTTGAAAGGAATGTAACCCTTTACTCCAAAATCACGCATGTTTAAATCAAGATGTTTAAGGGCATATTCAAGGGCTTGCAGGGTTGAAATAGTGAAAACCTTGCCCTTTGCGGCATCAGTGATTTCACGCATTTTCCACGGAGCTCCCCAGAGCGCGCGTCCAATCATAAAACCATCAGAGCCTGTCAGGTCATGCACTTTTTGTGCCGTTTCAAATTTATTAATGTTGCCAGAAAAAATTACGGGAATCTTAATTGCTGCTTTAACTTGGGCCGTAAGATCATAATCAAGGCGAGAGGTAAAGCCTTCTGGCTGTGTGCGTGGGTGAATCATGATGCAGTCAACACCGGCATCTTCCGCAAGCTTGGCCACTTCAACAGCATTTTTCTGTTTGTACCCAGCTCGAATTTTTAATGTGAATGGGACGCGTTTATCAACCGCTTTGGTAAACAGATCAAGGAGCATTTTAAGGCGAGGTAGGTCAGCCATAAGGGCTGATCCGGAGCCAGATTTAGTGACAACAGGCGCTGGGCAGCCGCTGTTGAGGTTAATCATAACAAAACCACGGTCAATAACTTTGTGAACGGCTTCGGCAAGAAAGGCTTCGCGATTGGCAGAGAATTGAAAAGCTAAAGGATGCTCTACCTGCTGATGCTTGAGACTGCGTTCATCTTTTTCGTTGTAAACGCAGGAGACGTGTCGCATCTCGGTCATGAGCAGTTCAGTAGGGCTGAAATCACGAATCAGCTGTCTGAGCGGAGAATCCGTAATCCCGTCTAAAGGCGCAGCCATAAAACGAGGTACTTTGAGATTGCCAATCTGAATATGTTCTTGCCAAAAAGACATGGGAAACCCTTTATAAAATGCATTGTCTAGAGGGGTATTCTAGCACAAAATATAGCAGGAAGCCAAGGGGGGATCCGGGTAAGTATATTTAGGGTCTTTTTGCCCCATATGTGCATGAGGTTCAGCAATCGGTCATAATCGCCTTGGTCTGCAGCTTGAAGGCTTGCAATCTAGGTTGCGCAAACTTGGTTATTGTCCCTCTAGGTACGGCCAATGTGTTATTGGTAGCCTTAGGCAAGTAAGTAACGGTCTGCGACTAGCCGAGCAAAGCGGCTATTACCATTTTCAAATATGAAAAATGGCTAGCTGTGGGGCTAGCCATTACATTTGGCTGTTTTCAATTAAAAACCGGCAGGGGTCTTTGTATAGTATCCCGTTGCTTGCTCGAAAACATCAGCAACATTGAAGAGTACCTCTTCGGAGAGGCGTGGGCCAAAGAATTGAATGCCAACCGGTAGGCCATCAGGTGAGAAGCCTGCAGGAACAGAAATAGCCGGTGTGCCTATGATGCAGTTAGGTACGGTAAAATAATCTGCCAAGTACATAGCAATAGGATCGTCTACCATGCTGCCAAGCTTAGGTGCTAATGTTGGTGCAGTTGGGCTCATGAGAACGGAAACTTCCCCGAAGGCCTTTTCAAACTCAGCTCGCAGAACATTACGGAGCGTAAGTGCTTTATTGTAGTAAGCATCTTTATGGCCAGCAGAGAGAACATAGTTTCCAACCAAGATTCTACGCTTAACTTCAGTACCAAAGCCATCGTGACGGGTATTTAAGTACATTTCGTTGAGGTTAGCTGAGTGTTTTGAGCGATTTCCGTAGAGAGAGCCATCATAACGATATAAATTTGAAGCGGCCTCCGCGCGACTGATGATGAAATACAGCGCGATGCCGTACCGCAGACTAGCGACATCAATAATTTTTATGGTGGCACCAAGCGTTTCCATCTGTTTGATGGCAAGATCAAATTGTACTTTTACGGCTTTATCCATGCCTTCTGACTCAAGTGCATCTTTAATGACGCCAACGGTAAAGCCTGCAGGCAGCTTGCCAGTTAGGCTTTTTGTATAATCTTTTGGCGGTAGTTGGACGGACGTTGCATCGCGAGGGTCTTTGCCTGAAAGTACTGTGGCAACAAGTGCGTTGTCGCGTACAGTACGGGTTAAAACGCCTACCTGGTCAGTCGAAGAGGTAAAGGCAATAACACCGTAGCGTGAATGGCTACCGTAGGTTGGGTACATGCCGACTAAATTGCAATAGGCTGCAGGTTGGCGTACGGAGCCACCAGTTTCTGATCCTAGCGCAAATGGTGCCAGGCCAGCAGCAACAGCAGCAGCTGAACCAGAGGAAGAGCCACCCGGAGATCGCGTTAAATCCCATGGATTTTTGCTTGGGCCAAACGCGGAAAACTCCCCAGAGCCACCCATTGCAAACTCATCCATGTTGGTGCGGCCAAGAGAGACAGCACCGGCATCAACAAGACGCTGTGTAACCGTTGCATTGTAGGTTGCGTGATAGTTGCTGAGAATTTTTGATCCGGCAGATGCTGTTCGGCCAGCTTGTAAAATATTATCTTTGATGAGGCAAGGAATACCCCCAAGGAGGCCAGAAGCCTTGTCCGCCTGAACATCGTCAAATGCTTCCAGTATCGCATTCAGGGTCGGATTATGTTTTTTGATGCGCTCTTGGTAGAGCTTGGTAAGTTCTGTTGGGGAGATTTTTTTTTGTTCAAGAGCGGCTTTAAGCTCGTGCAGCGTGCTAAAAGGATTCATAGCGTTTATTTTTCATCAAGAATTTTAGGGACTACAATATAACCGTCATCACTATCTGGTGCTTGTGCCAGGAGGATAGTATTATTTTGGCGCAACGCAATATCATCTCTAAAGATGTTGTTATTGCGTATTTCTGGTACTTGAGTATTTGCTACCACATTTTGTAACTGATCAACATACTGCAAAATACTCTCAATTTGCAGAGTAAATTGTTTGATTTCATGATCTTCAAGGGGTAGGCCAGAAAGATTGGCTAAATGAAGCAACTCGTCTTTAGTGAAGGTAGCCATGCGGTGATCCCGTGGTTAAATAATGTGTCTATGCCAAGCGTGACTTTTGATACGATACAAATACACCAGCCCCATGATGCCAGTCGCTACATAGTAGCTGCCAAAAATGAGTATAAATCGTGTTGCATCAGAAAAGTCTGTCATTGTGCTAAAGATATACGAAATTGGCACAAAAAAGAAGGCGCAAGCCAAAACCCGCGTCCACATAACTACTTTTACATCCCCTGCGCCGCGTAGAGCCCCTGCTAGAAAAACCTGTGTTAAGTCAAAAAAGCCTAGCAAGCTGATGATGGGCAAAACGCCAACGGTGAATTCGGTAAATTTGTCCTTAGGATCAAAAAAGCTAACAAAATAGGTTGTGTTGGAAAGAAGTGCAATGATCGTTATGAGAAGAACACAAGTTGTCATGAAGTATAATTTTTTTATATTTGCATAAGCCCCCTGGACGTCACGTGCCCCAAGGCGGTTACTAACCAAAAAGGTAATAATTTGTGCTGCAGCAATAACGGGAATAAAGGCTCCCCGTTCTAGGTCTTTAACCAAGTTGTAGCTGACAATTGCATACTTTCCCATCGGCGCGATCATTTTTGCTAGCCAGACATACGCCAGAGAGATAGTTGTTTTGTCCACGATGATTGGCCAGCTTAAATTGATGAGACGGAAAATTCGCGGGACGCTGAAAAATTTATCAAAAATATGTATAAAATATTTTTTATATTCTGGGTTGAAGGCGATGTAAAGGAGCGCTCCGATGTTCATAACGCCGTATTGAATTATGGTTGCAAGGGCTGATCCTGTTATGCCTATGCCTGGGAACCCAAATTTACCAAGGACAAGTGCGTAATCAAAAAAGATGAAAGCAACCAGGCCGATCAAGTTCAGCAGCATAGGCATATGCGTGTTTTTTACTGCACGCATAAAGCCGAGTAGGCTGAAGGTGGTAAAAATAAGCAGTACGCCAAGTGATTTAAGTTGTAAAAAAGGTGCTCCAACAGCGATCATCCCGGTGGGCACATTGAGCCAGCGATAAATAGCATGTGCACTAAAAAAAATGACGATGAATTGTGCAATACCAAAAAACAGTGTTGTACACATACTATCAGCAAGGCTTTCCCCGCATTTTTCGTACTCTTTTGCGCCATTGTAGCGGCCTACAATTGCCATGCTTGCAACGGGAATAGACTCTGCCAGCTTAACCAGGATGTGCAGAAAATTTGCTCCCATGCCCAAGGCACCGTAGATGGTGGTTGAGCCAAGCTGTGAAATAATCCAGTTGTCTACCATGACAGGGAATGAAAAAAGAATCGTTGCAGAAATAATTTCTGGTAGCCAGTAGCGTATAATTTGTGCACACGAATCACCTTTTGTAAATGCATCGCGAACCCGCGAGACGATATAATTCATGTGTTTCACCTTGCATAATTCTTGTATTAATATTTTTTAAGCATTCTCTGATTTAGATTGTTCTTCCACAATGTAAAGTAAAAAATGTGGTTACACAATGCCTGGTAGTGCTGCATAGGTTGCGGCTGATGGCCGATTAATACCAAGAATACGGGCGATTGTTACAGGAAGTTGTGGCACCCACACTTTTTCATGAATAATTTTTTTCTGAATCCTGCCAGCTTGATACAAAATAAGGGGGACATGCGTATCATATGAGTAGGGGCTGCTATGCGATGTTCCTTGCGGATAATTTGTTAGCAAGCAGTAGGGCTCTGTCATCACAATCAGGTCCCCATTGCGATCTTTGTAGAGGTGGTTTTTATAAAATTGTTCTAGCTCAGATGCTTCAAAAGATAAGCCTGCAATTTCGTCGCGGGTCCAGACTTTTTTAATGCCAGGTTGTTTAAGTAAATAAGTTTTTAAATCATGCATAACATGGAATCGTTGATCAGGAGATAGTTTAAGGAGGGCTTCTTTGTCAAGTACAAAAAACGTTGGCTCATACACCTTAACAAAATCAACCAGTTGATACTTATCGGCTATCAAAGCATTCATGCCTTTAATAAAATCTGGTGCGTGCATGCGACGTGCTAAATTGTACCCTTTCTGTGCGGTAATTTCTGGGATGGGGCATATGCCATGGTCGCTTGTGAGTACGTATAGAATATTTTTTTTGCCGAATAATTTATTAGCATGTCCCATAAAATCAGCAATTTGTTTGTCCAAGTGATACCAGATGTCCATGCATTCAACACTGTCTGGACCATAGATGTGACCACATAAGTCCAGGTTGCTGATACTTACCCAGAATAGTAATTTTTTCTTTCCTTCTTTTTTTAGCTCACGCATTGTTTTATGTGCGAAATTAAAAAGAGCATCTGCGCTAGCAGGCGAACGGAGAAATAAATCTTGTTGCGATATTTTTGCCTCAGTAAAAAGTTTTGGGTCCCCGGTGATCATGCTGCAGGGTGCTCCAGCATATCGGTACTCTTTTGCAAAGGGGAAATCATAGGCAGGTCCGTTAATATCATACATTGTTTGCCAGTTGAGGGGTTTGGTAAAATCGGCATGATATTTTTTGTTGAATTGCTCAACCCATGATGGCATATGGTCAAAAAAAGCTTTGCTGGATGTAAAACCCGGAATGCTTGGGTCATACCAAAATGCCTTTCCAAGGCGGTTTGCGCAGGATACTACGGGGTGTTTTTTAATAGAAAAAGCATAGGCTGCATATGCCGAATTATCATTTGCAAGCTCCATGAATTGGTCAGTGAGGCCATCAACCTTTGTGTGGTGCGAAGAAACCCCATCTGGGCATTTTGTATTGTTAAAGACAGCTGCTTTGCCAGAACAATCCGTCTCATAATTTACTTTTTGATAGGAATCACCTACCCATGAGTTGAAAACAGCGCCATGATATTTTGGTAACGTGCCTGTACTAATTGCATGGTGTCCTGGCGTCGTTTCTGGAACGCTATGAGGGTGGTGGGCTTGTTGGCAGACGCAACCATTTTTAAGTAAAGATTTAAAGCTATATTTGAAGTATTTTTCTAACTTGGGGATGTAGGAATACGCACCTTGGTCAATTACAAAAACAATAGTGATAGCAGGGGGCTTGTTGATAGTTTTCTCTGCATAAATGTGGGTCGTGTAAAAAAAAAAGACTAGAAAGAGAATGAAAAACATAATACAAATCCTTTGTGTATGCATGCTTATTTTTTTAATAGCCTTATGCTAGCAGAAGCCTTTTTAAAAACGGAAGACTCAGCAAATACGCACAGGAGTTTGTCATGAAGCAATTATTATTTTTGATAGGGTTTCTCTTTTGTTTAACCGATGGCTTATTGCTCGGATTTACTATAAAAATAGTTAACCTTCCTGCCGATATAGTTCAGAAAAAGATTATTTGGTTGCGGTGTTGCCTCGGGCAGGGAGAGCTTGGCTTGCTGCATAGAGAAATTGTTGTGGAGTCAGATAATCCATTAATTCAGATTAATTCATGGCGCATCGATGCTCAACCAGAGCACCTTTGCCAGCCGCTGCTGGCAAAAATGCGTAGCATGTACGTTAATAGTTTTTCTATGGCAGTTTCTATTTCTTCTCACTTGTCTGATGAGCAGCTCAAAAATGCTCTGTGTCTGACTCGATTGTATCTTAAGGGATTATTACTATTGAGAAATAACAGTAATCGTGGATTATGGTATTTGTCGCCTCTTCTTGAAGCTGTGATCATCTGTACTGCACCAGAAAAACCAACTACTCAACTGCTAGTAGAAAATACTCTTTGGACACCGATTGTATCTTGGAAAGAGACTGTTTCTGTCTGGTTGGATTATGAATGGGTTAATGCATTTGTTCATCTATGGCAGGTCTTAAAGGATGTGTTTTGGGTAGTTAACAACATACTTTTTCTACTTATTTTTGCTTGCTTACTTGGGTGGGGCATGGTGAACAGGCGCATTCGCCTCGGCTATCCATCTCTTATCAGGGTGATGGGTGGTATTTTTATAGGGATGACTCTGTGCCACCTTGATAGACTTATTGGACAGGCAGGTGTTTTTGGAGCCGTTGCATGCTGGTTGCTCGTATGTACATGGTATTTGCTGCGGCCACAGTCGATTGCGATTTTTGGCCCGTTGACGCGAGAGGTTTGCACCGTGCTTGCTGCCTGCATTCTGCCATGTCTTGTGAAGAGCATTCTGCTCTACAACGGCTTCTGATACCTAATTAACGATTAAATTTACGCTTTTCGCTATCAAATTTGTGCATCTTATCGATTGAGCGCTCTTTGTGTTTTTTGATCTGACGTAACATTTTGTCCATTGTGTTGT
>JBIIJF010000129.1:0-2844 GCA_044234015.1 Candidatus Babeliales bacterium | reverse complement strand
GTGAGGGGAAGAAGATCTTCGATGCCATCAGCGTCATCAAATTCATCTTCATCAAGAAACACAAACAGAATCTGGTAGCTTGGCTCGTACATAGATTGGTATTCGCTACTGTAGCAATAATAGCGAGAAACCTGGGAAGAATGTTGATTTTGGAAATTCATGTCTTTACCGAGCTGATACGTGGTGTTTTATTGTTCTGTAAGGAATATACTCGCCCTGGGGTATTTATCAATCAAAAAATATATTTTCTTTTTATAAATTCAGATAGAAAAAATTATCATTGAGGGTAGCTTCTAAAAACACGATTTGTCCGGATTAATCCAACTGTTGAACCCGACTCAAAAATACCTTGAGACGGCGGTAGTCATTCCCGGTGAGTAATGAGAAGGTGCTGCAGACTTCTGCCAGCAGGTGGTCACTGAGGAGTCTGCGCTGCTTGATCTGACGGAGAATTGCCAGCAGCAGTTCATCTGGGTTGGGAATGGCGTAGGCAAATCCGTAGAGCACGTTGAGAAAATGAGCATTTTTATAAAACTGGGCAACAGTTGCTTCGCTACTCGGTTCAATGAAAGCATGCATTTTGGGGGGACAAGGTGGAATGGCAAAAACAATATGCTCTGGCTGTTTTGTTTTTGCATAGCCACAGACCTGAACGGTAAAACTTGTTTTTAAAAAAGCAAAAATTTGTGGTTGCTCTTGCATCAGCTCAGCTTCTGTTTTTTGGTAGGCAAACGGTGTTCGTGTGGCGTCAAGTGAGCCAGTTTGCGTATTGGTGACAATCCCAAAAATAAGCGTGTCTCCATTGTCGATGGTTAGTAATGAGCCAAACACTGGGAAATCTTTCCATTGCCAGCTTTGCCCTATGTATTGGGTGAGCGAGCTTTGAATGACTTCAGCGAAAAAGGGATTGTTGTTGGGGTGTGTCATCATTTTTCACAAAGTTTTTAATAAATGTTTTGCGGTGAATACTACTTGGCCCATGAGTCTGGAGGGCTACAATATGCTCTTTGGTGCCGTAGCCCTTGTGCTGGGCAAAATTATACAAGGGAAATATTTTATCTAGTTCCGTCATCATACGGTCACGAGTGACTTTGGCGACAATCGATGCTGCTGCGATAGAGCTAGAAAGGCTCTCGCCATAATTAAAATGATGCAGGCTAAGTCCGGGATGTTTTAATGAGGCATCAATGGTGAGGGGCATGGCATCAATTAAGATGTAACGCAGTGCCTGTTGTTCTATCGGCATCTCTGTCATGAGCTTGAGGCATGCATTGCGCATTGTTTTGAGCGTTGCTTGATAAATATTTAAGGCATCAATCTCTGTGTGGCTTCCGGCTGCGGTTGTCCAAAAACAGTGCTCTGTAATCCAGGCAAATGCAACATCGCGCTCCTTTTTAGACATAACTTTTGAGTCTTTTAAAAAAGGCTGTTTTGTGTTGAGTGGTAAAATAACCGCGCCAACAACTACTGGGCCAGCAAGGCACCCGCGGCCGGCTTCATCAATACCAATAACGTAGGCATTTTTTTGCCAGGCTAGTGTCTCAAAATAGTTTTTTGAAAATTTTATGGCTGCATTTATCATGTTGTGATACTACCACGAGTTCTGTTTTTTCTCATCTAAAAAGCTTTTTTGTGTTTTTTTGCCTCTGTGTCACAATTTTTTTTGTGAGACATATTGTAATTTTTCTGGCTTTTGAAAATATGATTGATTATAGTATGAAAAAGTTATGGAAAAAAAGTTGATTTTGTACAAATCAGAAAGGGGTGTTATGTCATCAACCGAACTACGCGTCAAAGAGTTATTGCGTGAGCGTGGCTGGACAACCAAAGTGTTGGCAGAGAAAACTGGCCTTTCTGAGAGTTATCTAACGCACATTAAGAATGGCACTCGCCGTTGGAATGAAGATGCGCTTAAAAAATTGGCAACAGCCTTTGGATCACACCCTGTTGATCTTTTTGCTCAGCGCAAAACAAGAACAGATAATGTTGAAGCAAGCGTTAAAATGCCAGATACTATTAATGTTGATTTGCAACTTAAAATTGTCCCAGTAATGGGTGATATCCCAACCAATCCGTCTCCTTACAATAATCAGTTAATGCAAGTGACAACGGGCCATAAAGATGTTTTTGTGCCCGTGGCAAATAGCATTGATGAAAACATGTTCTGCCTCCATGTTGAAAACAATGCCATGGCGCCAAACTTTGTTAAGGGTGACTACTTGATTATCTCCCCGGAAACATGGACACGCTCGGGTGATATTGCTGCTGTTGAGTACGGCAACGAAAATTTGGTTAAGGCAATTATGCAAGTGAACTACATGGAAGAATTTGTGGTTCTGGAATCAGTAAACCATAAAGCATCCCCAGTGGCGCTTGTTCGAGGCAAAGATCATTTCCGTGTTATTGGAAAAATGATCTACCGTTACCAACGGATGCTGTAAACTGTACTCCTGTTAGAATAAAATTAAAAATCCCTCGCGATAATCGCGAGGGATTTTTTTATGATCGAATGAGCTGAATAACTACTTTGGTTGCATCAAAAAAGAAATAGCTGCCGACCGTTAAAATAACGCAGGCTGTGATAGTACTGATTAATTTGAGCCTTTCTTCTTTCATCACTTTGCCCACTGAACTTGCGATGTAGGCAACAATGGTTAGTATGGCCATTGACCCTAGCGATGTTAAAGCGCTACCCATTAATAAATCAACTGTATCGATGGTTTGTTTGCCGGCAGGAATAAGCTGTGCCCCGGCGAACATGAAGAACAAAATAGTGAGAGGATTGAGTACCGTTGATAAAAACGCCTTGGTTGTACTTATAATTAAGCTGTTTGCCGTCAATGG
>JBIIJF010000128.1:0-2845 GCA_044234015.1 Candidatus Babeliales bacterium | reverse complement strand
AGCCCTGAGGCCAACGCTTTGTAATTTATCAATAATAATTTGCTGAATGTCATCAACCGATTGCCCAGTTTCAACCAAAGGGAGCCCAATATTTTCGGCAACCGTTAATGAGTCTAGCAAAGCTGCAAATTGAAATACGTACCCACAAGTTAAAAATATTTGTTGAAGCTCTCTGCCTCGAAGTGCCGTGATATCAACGCCATCGATAATAACAGATCCGCTATCTGGCTTAATGAGCCCAATGATTTGTTTGAGTAGCACTGATTTGCCTTCACCTGATCGTCCGATAACGGCTAAAAATTCGCCTTTTTCAATCGTTAAATTCAGCCCTCGGGTGATTGCCTTTTCGCCAAAAGATTTGGTTAGTTCGGTTATGGTAATCATTTGGTAAACATCAATGAGGTTAAGATGTAATCCGTCATAATTATTGTCACGTTGGAGTATACCACACTTTGGGTAATTGCAAGCCCGAGTCCCTTGGCACCGCCCCTAGCGCCATACCCTTTATAGGTAGCGATGACAGAGAAAAGAAACCCAAAGACTGTTGCCTTAACCAGGCCATTAATGATGTCAGACATGGTAACGTTTTGACGAATGGCTTCCATGTAGGCGTCTGGGTTAATGTCGAGAATGTGTACTGATGCAACATATCCTGCAAGGATCCCAAAAAATGTACAAAAAACAGAAAGAAAAGGGAGGATAAGTGTTGTAGCCAAGATGCGAGGGACAACAAGATATTCATGAGGGTTGATGCATAAGGTCTCTAGTGCATCAATTTGTTCGCTGATGCGCATACTGCCAAGCTCTGCTGTCATTGCTGAACCAGCGCGACCAATAACCATGATCGCGGTAAAAACAGGACCAAATTCTCGGGCCATTGATAAAAACACAATAGGGCCAATCAGTTGGGTCGATCCAAACCTAACAAGGCCTTCGTGGCTTTGTAGGGCAAGAACAGCGCCAATTGCTGAGCCAACTAAGAAGATGATACTGACGGAACTTACGCCAATGTAGTGCATCTGGTAGAAGATTTTTTTCCACAGGGAGGGTCGCAGCGTAATGCTCCTCATCATCTGGCCAGTAAAAATACCAATTTCCCCAAGGCGCCGACACTGCTCTAAGAAAAAAGCGCCAAGAGTATCTACGAATGCAACTATCACATTACCCCTTTATTTTAGGACTGTGACTCTTCTTCTTCGTTTCCCATCTCTAGAGGAACCGAGGTGTTTTTTGCAGCATCATTAGTAGCTTGTTCTTTAACAGGGAGAACGACCCCATCAAGAATAGAGGTGTGTAAATCTTTTGACTTTAGAACACTAAGGGCCAATGCTCCAGTAATAAATAAGGCACCAAGTGCCCAGGTGATGCGCTCAAGAAATGTTTGTCCTCCAGAGCCACCAAACAGCAAGTGGGATCCGCTTGTATTACTTACTCCAAGATCGCTTTTGCCTTGTTGGATAAGAACAAATACTACCAAGAAGAAACTAATAATCGTGAATAGTACGAGAACGAGTGTGTACATGGTACCTCTTTCGGGTTTTTTATACGTTTAAAATGTGGTACAGGTATTCCGCAGAAAAAGCTCTGTGGTTATCCAGCACGCCTCAACATTCTACAATCTTTTTTAGCTCTTGAAAATCTAAACTTGATCCCCCTATCAAAAAGCCCTCTAGATGAGGGATCTCTTTTAGGCTAGCAGCATTTTTACTCGTGATGCTTCCTCCATACAGCAGTTGGGCTTCGCCGGGCAGCTTTGTTGTGATACCGAATAAAAAAATAAATGTTTTTCTCAAGTGGTCTGTTGTTGGCGTGAGGCCTGTTCCTATAGCCCATACTGGCTCGTAAGCAATAATTATTGGGGCGGTATTTTTGTTTGTGATACTCATGATTGGTGCTAATTGTTGGGCAAGTACGGTCTCTGTTTTATTGGAGTGATGCTCTTGGGCAGTTTCTCCAATACACACGATCGGGGTCATGTTATTTTCAATAACACGGAGGCATTTTTCAGCAACACGCTCAGAAGAATCATTGTTATTGTTACGGCACTCTGAGTGTCCAACAATGCAGTAGGTTGCGCCTGTTGTTGCAATGTCATGCGCTGCAGCTTGCCCTGTAAATGCACCCTTGGAATGGTCTGAGCAGTCTTGCCCGCCTAGGGCCAGGCCCAGAGGTTTTGTTTTGATAGCCAACGAAGAGAGCGCTATAAATGAAGGACATATGATGATAGTGTTGTTATTTGTAAGTTCTTTAAGCCCAGGAGCATTGTTTTCAACAAAATTTATAGACTCACGAGGGTCCTTGTTCATTTTCCAATTTGCTGCGTAAATCATTTTTTTGTGCATTTATGCACCTCCAAGCATCTTGACGAATTGACTATTTATCGTATGATCAACCGTACCTTTGGCCTCAAAAGATGTTAACCATCATTTAATTACGAAATGTGCCTATGATGAACTATCTAAAGCGTGGGGTTTTTTCACTTGCGGCCCTCTTGTTCTGTTTCCAGCAAGGAATTTCAAACAACAATACTAACAGATACTTTCCTCTTTTGGAACGGCCGGATGCTTACTTTAGCAAAACAAGCCTTGGTGTTGGGCTGACATGGTTTACTGCGTCTACAGCGCATGGACGCAATCGCCGGGCTGTAGGCCTTGGTCAGCTTGATGGTTCGTACGATTTGAAAGATGTTATAGCAAGTTATCTTGCTGTTAATCCTGGTGCGCAAGACCCTGTAGTTGCTGTAACAGACAACAATGCTCTTTCTGGAACATCTTTACCCTTCAAGGTTTCTGGTAGGATGGAGGGCTTTGCGCGTACCATTAAAATAGAAAGGGCTCTTGGCAAG